>CAZOEH010000222.1:0-5604 GCA_964578785.1 uncultured Desulfonema sp.
AAAGAGAATCATCGCTCTCTACCACCCGCCACTCTATCTCAAACCAATCTGGAGGGTGTTCCAGCAATTCATCCAGCAATTGCTCTATGTTGATGCCTGCCTGCAGCAAACGCCGTACGCTCGCCAGATTCCCTGGAACCATCTTGCAGATCTTGTGAATCGTCTCCAGCGAGGAACGGTCTTCCACAAGACCGCTGAAGAATTCACGGGTTTCCTCAAAAGTGAACCCTACCAGTCTGAAAGGACTGATTCCACGGATTTTATGCGAACGGTTTTTTAGACACTCCAATGGGCCGGACAAAATGAAACGGAAGCGCGGGATTCCGAATGGCAAAAGTTCCAGGATCATATCCCGCTCGTGGTAATCTTCTGGAGGAATTTCTTCCAATCCATCAACTATGAAGTAATACGTCGATCGCTCGTAGTTCGCCTGCCGCTGGAGATCGAAGAAGCGTGCGTTTAACAACTGGGCGGAATCAACTTCTTTGTCAGCGCGGTAACTCTCCTTCTTGAGAGCCCATCCAATCTGGTCGCAGAGATCTCGCATGAGCATTCCTGAGTCGTATGCATAACGACTGCACGAGCGAACAAACATGCCAAACGTGTTATCGGGAAATTCACGAGCGAACTGGGCGAGTAAAGTCGTTTTCCCGATGCCATCGGGACCATTGACTATGACCACCTCAGTATCAGCACAAAGCATATCGGAAAGGGTCATAATAATGTTCTCTCGCCGGATGCTAGGCTTTTCAAACTGCGGAAACGTGGAGGCAATTTTGGTCAGGTCCATTATTTCTGCATTCTGGGTGCTGGTTGTCACATGTGGGGAAACTAAGGTCGGGTTTTGCGATTTAACATATTCCATTTGAGCCATCCTACCTGTTTAGGGCGATCGTTTGAGACGCCTATAAATAAGTAAATAATCCATGATCGAATAAATAGTTATTTACTTATTTATGGTCGTCTCAGATATCATGATGTCTATAATAAAACAAACGGGGCGACTTGGAGATGTTCATTAATATATAAGTTGATTATATTAAAAGCTCATCCCCAGCTCTTCTGATAACCGCTCCTATGTTCAGCCGCTATGCTCACTTCTAATTGGCTTTTAAAAATACTGCCATTTGTACTGCTCCAGAGCCTGATTACACAATTTCATTTTCGGCGCATATAACATGCCGCCGCTGCTGAGATGATAGTTGTATATATGTAAAGCGTCAAAAGAACGCATGAGAATTTTGATGGGTCTGCTGAAATGCGGCCTTAAAAGAACATATTACTACTGATTTGTCAATGATTTTAGTGGGAATTTTAGCGGGTTATCCAAAGCCCTGCGGGAGAAATGCGCAAATAACATCAATTATTATCCCTGTTGATCAGGTTCACGATGACCTTGATGACGATCTCTTTGTCTTCGGGACGGCTTTCCGCAATCATGAGAGTCAGTGCCACAAGAGCATTGTCACCTATTCGCTTATGGCCATCATCGGCATAAAGAATATTACCAGCATCCAGAAACCAGATGAACAGGAAAGCGGCAATACGCTTATTCCCGTCGATGAAAGAGTGATTTTTAACAATGAAATATAGTAGATGTGCGGATTTCTCTTCAAGGCTGGGATAGACTTCTTTGCCTTCAAAAGTCTGGTAGATCGCACCAAGAGAACCTTTGAACGATTGATCCTTCTCCAGACCGAATAATGCAACGGATTGTCCTTTTTTCCTCGACTGCTCTCCAAGCTTGTCAATAGCTCTTCTCGCCGCGTCATAGGTCAAGATAAAAGGCATTTCTTTCGTGATATGTCTGATTTTCAACTGTCGGCGATCATACTGATCTAAAAGCGATAAGGCATATGAATAATCTGTTATAACCTGAAGAAGTCCGGTGGCTTCATCACGAGCCAGCTCCCGGCCTACCATGACCCGTTGCAGCAGGCTGACGGTCTTCTGCAACTCGAGGAGGCGGGTGTTCTGCTCTTGCAGACGCTTTTCATTGATGGAATAGCCCTTCAGGATATGATCTTTGAGAACTTGAGTTGCCCAGATGCGGAATTGAGTGCCGCGTTGAGATTTTACACGGTAACCGACAGAGATGATAACATCAAGATTGTAGAAATCAATTTCACGCTCTATGAAACGTTCGCCCTCTTTTTGAACTGTTGCATATTTTGCAACAGTTGAATTCGGAGCAAGTTCAGTTTCCTCATATATGTTACGAATATGCCTTGAAATAACTGATTTATCACGCTCAAACAAATCCGCCATCTGGTTCAGGTTCAGCCAGACCGTCTCTTTCTCAAGCTTTACCTCTAATGCCGTATTGCCACCCTTGGTCTGATAGATGACGATTTCACCTCTGGGTTCATTTTTCATGCGCTTTCCTCGGACACATAGATATGCAGATTGATCCGGTGGAAAGACTTGTTAGTACTGTCACTTCTCATTAAAATCATTTTGTTGTTTTCCATGTTTTAAGAAAATGTTCTCTTGAGTAGATACCTGGAACAGCGTGATCTCCTCCTTCAAATATGAAATTGATGAATTTTATATTATCATACTCAGTAAGAGTAAACGTAGCCACAGCTATAAACTCCTCCGCTCCGGTCGATCCCATTCTTTGAGTCAGATACTTATCATTAATAACCTCAACGTTTACCACTTGCTCTTTAATATCTCTTAATTTCAATTTCGGAGGATCAGTTGGTTCTTTATCTTCTGGTGTGCGAAAAGTTTCCGGATCATTTTCAGATTTGTTTAATGCATTGATTAATTTGTATGGATCATTTTTTATTTTGTCGATTTTATTTCCTCTTATAAGACGATCACCTTCTTTAGACCCGAGTAATGCATACCATGTATAATTTTTGTCAGTGTAATATGGTTCGCTTGCAAGCATAATGAAAAGAGTAATCAAAAGGACAGTGGTAACTGAAATCGTAACATATGTTAATGTCTTTTTTATCATTATTGTCTTGTTGACCTTTAATCCAAGGTAGCAGACACTGGCTTGCCGCTGACTGACCGCTTGTACGAGGATTATGCCACTGTATCTGTTTGCATCGGATCAGGGTCTATCTCCTCATACGCGTCAGGGTGAAACCGCGGCGTGCAGATGGCAAGAAAGACGAGATCCTCATCACCTGTGCTTGTAACGCGCTGGCGGCAGCCGGGAGGAATCAGCACTACGTCGCCCGGGCCTATGTTTTCTGCGGGCAGGTTGCCGACTTCCACCCTGCCTGCTCCGGAAAGCAGGACATATCGCTCCGTCGTTCCGATGACACGGTGCCACCTGGTGGTAACGCCGGAGCGGACGCGAACCCGGGCGATTGAAACTGCGGGATCTGCATCGATATTAGATAGCTCGTTTATGAAACAGCCCTCGGCCGTATAGAACTCGGCGCCCGGGATCATGCGTCGTACCGCTTCGCGCATATGGTCTCCTTCACTGTTGGTGGGGTAAAAGCATCAAACAACGCTGCAGCAAGTGGACTTGGGTACGTTCATCAATATATAAGTTGATTATATTAAAAGCTCATCCTCATTTCTTCTATTAGTCACGCCCGCGATCAGCCGCTATGTTCACTTCTGATTGACTTATCAAAATGCTGCCATTTTTTTCTGCTTCAGAATTTGTTAGTGCGACTTGGGGACGTTCATCAATATATAAGTTGATTATATTAAAAGCTCATCCTCAGCTCTTCTGATAGCCGCTCCTATGTTTAGCCACTATGCTCACTTCTAATTGGCTTTTAAAAATACTGCCATTTGTACTACTCCAGAGCCTGATTACACAATTTCATTTTCGGCGCATATAACATGCCGCCAATGCTGAGATGATAGTTGTATATATGTAAAGCGTCAAAAGGAACGCATAATAATTTTGATGGGACTATCGAAATGCGGACTTAAAGAACCATATTGCGTGCGGTTTGTCAATGAGATACAAAAAAAAGCATCAGCGCTCAATGCTGAAAAATTATAAAATCTTCACCCCTTTTTTTATTTCTACCGCAAAAGGATTCCCGCTTTTAAAATCTTCTTCTGTGATAGGATGAGGCTCTATACGCAGATCAAAATTCCTGCGAAGACGCATTAAATTTGACAGTTCTTTTATGGTATCTTTATACCCTGCCAATACGAGAGCTATGTCAATATCGCTGTCATCGTTGAATCGGCCACTCGTGTATGAGCCGAACAGGAAGGCTTCTTTTACGTTATAATATCGGTTAGAAACAAGGAAGTTCACGTAATCCCGCCCGAGTTTCAAAGCATTTTTTTATCCATATCCTGAATGCCCTTATTTGGGTAATATATTCTTCAGCAAATTTTTTCGTACACATCGAGTAAAATTTCAAATTGTAGACGTTCCTGATCCGTTGCCGCTTCATATCAGAATTTTGATGGGCCTGCCGGAATGCGGGTTTAAAAGACCATACTACTTCTGATTTGTCAATGATTTTAGCGGGAATTATAGCGGGTTATCCAAAATCCGGCGAATTTTTCAGGTTGGCGTGGGCCGTGGTTTCCTGGTTTTCAGGCAGCCGAAGCCGAGAAGGAACAACCCTGTAAAGTAGACAGGTACGGTGAACTCCGGCCCGGGAAAACCGTGGAAGACGAATTTGGCAAGTGCCAGCAGGGCATCCGAGAGCATGAAAACAAGGGCTCCCAGAACCGCCTGGATGTGGAGGTCCGAGACGATGGCAAAACCGGTCATGAGGCTTATGATAGTCAAATAGACAAGGACCGGGATTAGAAGGCGGTCCAGGTGCGGTACAAGAACTGCGGTCATGGCCGCCGGAAAAGCCAGGAATGGCAGGAGCCAGACTCTGCGGGAGCTCTTTTTTTCCCGACGCAGAACGAAAAAGACGAGAAAGCCGGCGTGTCCCAGCAGAAAAGCAACGAGACCCGGCACGAAGAGACGCACCCGGTCAATATCGAGGATCATATCGCCCACACCACAGAGCAATGCCCCCGCTATCAGACTCCATCGTTGCCGGCCGTCAAGTCCCTGAGCCATGAGAAAGGCGAGTGCCAGACTAAGGGCGGGTATCGCCTTGAGGATGAACCGGCCGGGAAAAGGCTGCATGAAGCAGAAGACAAGCAGAAACAAGACCGCCGAACCTGTGTAGACGATCTGGAATGGACCCGGGGAAAAACTACCTTTCTGATTCATCAGTCTCTTTCTTCCTCTATCCCCCGCATTGCAGAAGACAGGGAAAGGTCTGTCCAATCTTTTATCTCCTGCTTTTCCGCCTTTGAGCGAAGATATTCCACAAAGCCAGGAACTTCCACCTGCTTAGCTTCCGGCAATGTTTGTACATATTCCATTATTTTCTCTGCCAGGCTCATAACGATTTCTCCATTTGCATTTTATATATCATAAAATGATTAATTCTGCCAGCGCATAACAAATGTAAGAAGCCGTTCCACGCGTTTGAAGTTACTAACCCTAGCCATGGTTTGTCAATGAATTATAATGGTTTATCCAAAATCCTGTGTGAGAAATGTGGAAAGAACGCCAATGATTGCCACCCGAAGACTTGTATGGGTGCGCTGGATCAGAAATCTTGCGTGCCTGCTAAGGGTTATTCAATATCGCAC
>CAZOEH010000223.1:0-3366 GCA_964578785.1 uncultured Desulfonema sp.
TGTGTCGGTCGGTGATGCGGATTCGGAAGAAGTCTTGAGAAGGGAAATGGCAATGGGCGCCGATAAGGGAATACTCCTTTCAGACAGCGTTTTCGAGGGCTCGGATGGGAAAGGGCTTGCAACAGTATTAAAAGCGGAAATCGAAAAAGGCAAATATGATCTCATTCTGACAGGGACACAGGCTGATGACGGAGCGGGACAGGTTGGCGGCATGCTTGCTGCAATGCTTAATATGCCCTATGCGTCTCTTGTAAATCGCATCGAAGTTCTTGATGATAAAATGATTAAAATCGGCCGTGAAATTGCGGGAGGGAACCAGGAGATTAATGAAATGGATCTTCCCTGCGTTCTATCGATTCAGACCGGTATCAATGAACCCCGCTACGTTGGTATCCGGGGAATCAGAAAAGTGGCTTCAGTCGATATACCGGTTCGTGGCGCTTCCGATCTGGGAATTAATCCGGGTTCGGTCGGCAAAGCTGCGGCAAAAGTCTCCCGGGTTGATTATTTTGTGCCTGCTCTCGGAAAAGGTGCTGAACTTCTTGAGGGAAGCATTGAAGAAAAAGTTGAAAAACTGATCGAACTTTTAAAATCCAAAGGAGGTATAAAATAATGGCCCTTCAGATTTATGCATATATATTACACAAGGACGGAGCTGTTGACGATACGGCCCTTGAAATGGTTGCCGCAGCCGGGAAGCTCGATCCCGCAGCTTCTTTGACCGCGATCGTAGTAGGCAGTAAGACTGATGCGGTATGTAACAGTCTGACCGCTTCTTACAAGGTGATATGGAAGATCGATAATGATGCCCTTTCATATCCGAATTCCGAAGTGATATGCGGACTCCTTTCACGTGTTATCCCGAAGGGTAGTGTTCTGCTTATCGCACACGAACATTTCGGAATGGATCTTGCTCCCGGCCTGTCTGTTAAATTAGACGGAACTTATCTTCCTGATGCAGTAGCTTTTAATGGAATCGAGGGCGGAAAATTAAAAGCCGTCCGTCAGGAGTTCGGCGGCCAGGTAAGCACTCATATTATGTGTGATATTTCAGGCGGAGCAGTTATTACAATACGCGCAGGTGCATTCCGTGCTGCTGAAGCTTCTAATGCGGGTGGAGCTGTTGCCGATAAGACTGCTGACGCCCTTGCTGGTGGTTTACCGGGCGGAACAAGGCGTTTCGTTGAAATAGTGACAGCAGAGGTAGGAGATGTCGATATTACAAAGTCTGAAATACTTGTCTCGGTCGGACGGGGAATATGTGAACAGGAAAACATCGAAATTATAAGGGAACTTGCAAAGGCGGTCGGCGGGGATGTTTCGTGTTCGAGACCGATAGTCGACGCAAAATGGCTTGAGAAATCACGACAGGTGGGAACTTCCGGGCAGACGGTCAAGCCGAAAGTCTACATGGCTCTCGGAATAAGCGGTTCGTTCCAGCATCTTGGCGGAATCAAAGGCTCCCCTTTTATGGTTGCAGTAAACAAGAATCCCAAAGCACCAATTTTCCAGGTTGCAGACATCGGGGTTATTGAAGATCTGCTCGAGTTTGTCCCGATGCTTACTGAAAAAATCAATGAGTTAAAATAGAACAACCAGTAATACCAGCACTTATTCAGCCGGTTGCCTTTTTGAGGTAACCGGCTGTTTTGTTTCTTTTCTTGCCAGAGTATCCGATCCGGTTTATATCTCATGACGGCTTCTTAAAAACTTAAGTTTATGCTGTTTTGCGGCAATCTGTTGACAATGAACTGACAGGTGTTTTCGTTGGTAGTCTAAATATGCTCACTTAACACCGATAAACGGGATTTTTTTATGTACCCTATAGAAGGGGTGCAAGTTTGGGAAATTATTTCCTGCCGCTCTTTTCAATACCTCCTCGTGGAGTAGAAAAATGCGGGACATAATTTCTAACTTACTGATGAGCTTTTCGGAGGATATATGAGAATAGTAACAAGACCTGATTATGACGGTCTGGTTTGCGCGGTTCTTCTTTTTGAGGCCGAAAATATCACAGAACCCGTTAAATGGGTTGAACCTCATGAAATTCAAAAAAAACTTACTGAAATCAAAGACGGGGACATAATGGCCAACCTCCCGTACGATGAGAGATGTTCAATGTGGTTTGATCATCATTATTCGAACATGACCGACAGGCCTTTTAAAGGTTCTTTCAGAATCGCTCCTTCAGCGGCTGGAGTTGTTTTTGACTATTATAAAGGTAAATTCAAAAGGGATTACACCGAACTTGTGAGGGAAACGGATAAAATCGATTCAGCCGAATTATCAATGGATGAGGTGTCATGTCCGGAAAAATATCCGCATATTCTCCTTTCCATGACTGTTTCAAACAGGGGTATGGCTGATGAGCAGTACTGGAACAAACTTGTTAGGCTTCTAAGAAAGCATGACATAACCGGAGTTATGGAAGATCCTGAAGTGATGGAAAGGTGTTCAGCCACAGTTGAGGAAAACAAAATATATAAATCAGTGTTAAAGGCAAATACAGTAATAAAAGGGCAGGTATCAATAACCGATCTTCGAACTTACGACAAAGCTCCCGAAGGAAACCGCTTCCTTGTTTACTCTCTTTTTCCCGAAGCGATTGTTAGTGTGAGAATAAAATATTATGATTCGGGTAAAGAAAAAATCGCTGTAAGCGTCGGACACAGCATTTTCAACAGGAAATGCAATGTAAATGTAGGAAGTATGCTCGCACAATTCGGCGGAGGAGGGCACAGAGGCGCCGGAGCATGCAGATTTCCTTCCAACAAAGCCGATCTATTTATTCCACAAATCATCTCAATTCTTCTTGAAAACAGGCCGGAATAATAATTTCATTTGACTTTTAATAGCTTTTTCGTTAACCACATCAAATCTATAGGCTAACGAGTATTCTTTAAATTATTTATCTTAACTATTAAATCTCCGGACACGTTAAGGAAACAGAATAATGAAAGGCCGGATTCTCAGTATTTTAAAAGCCGAAAACGGGATTGTTTCCGGTGAAGTTATAAGTTCGGCTCTTGATATTTCAAGAGTTTCGGTTTGGAAACATATCCGTAAACTTCAGGAATCAGGATATGATATCAGATCAACCCCTACAGGATATCAGATTATGAGTTACCCTGATGCTCTTTTCCCGTGGGAGTTTACCGGTAGAGAAGGGAAAATCCATTATTATTCCGAGGTTTCATCTACTATGGATATTGCAAGAGAGCTTGCCCGGAAGGGATCGCCCCACTTGACTGTTGTAATATCAGGAATCCAGACGAAAGGAAGAGGGCGGTTAAAGAGAGCCTGGCTATCGGATAAGGGTGGAATTTTTTTTACAATTATTTTGAGACCGCAGATACCTGTCCTGTT
>CAZOEH010000223.1:3376-5602 GCA_964578785.1 uncultured Desulfonema sp.
GTTCGAAAACCAATTTCATGGCTTCAGTTGTTCTTGTAAAAACTCTTAGAGAAATGTTCGGCATAGAAGCGATGGTCAAATGGCCCAATGATATTCTGGTTTGCGGCAGGAAAGTCTCCGGGATGCTTTCAGAAATGGAGGCTGAAGCGGATATGCTTTCGTTTATCAATATCGGGATAGGTATAAATGCCAATAATGATCCATCCGACCGCGAACCTTTGGCAACATCCCTGAAGCAGATTCTTAAAAGAGATGTTTCCCGGAAGGAAATCCTTACAAGGTATCTCGATACCCTTGAAAGAAGAATTGACGCCGGCGATTATGACAGAGTAATACCCGAATGGAAGTATTACACCTGTACCATAAACAAAGAAGTGAAGATAGTCACTACAAACGGCATATTTTCAGGACTTGCGACTGATGTTGATGAAAACGGTTCACTGATTTTAAAACAGGATGACGGTGCAGTAAAATCAGTTTCTTTTGGTGACTGTTTCCATAGTTGATGGAACCTCAAAAAGCCTAAATATGATCAAAAGGATATGATATTAAATGAAAAGTATTTCACAGCTTCAAATGATGGCATATGCCTCGCTTCTAGCTGCTCTTACGGCGGTCGGAGCATATATTGCCATACCTGTAGGACCCGTTCCCATTGTTCTTCAGAGCCTTTTTATTCTTCTGGCCGGCCTTCTGTTAGGAAGTACCTGGGGGGTTGCAGGAGTGGGAATTTATCTTCTCGCCGGAGCATTCGGGCTTCCTGTTTTTGCAGGTGGTGCGGGAGGTATAGGCAGGTTTCTCGGGCCGACAGGAGGCTACCTTCTCGGTTTCCTTCCGGCGGTTTATATTATCGGGCTCATAAGTGAACAAAAAAAACAAAGCACCATGATCGATATAACCGCAATGCTCTGCGGTACAATTATAATTTATATGTGTGGCGTTTCATGGCTCAAGGTGTTGACAGATATGGATTTGAAAAAGGCCGTTGCGGTCGGAGTGATTCCCTTTCTGATTGGCGATGCTTTAAAAATTGCAGCAGCGGTTTTTATTGCACGGGCTGTGAGACCGTTAATAGGAAGAAGCCGAATATGAACATCATTGTAATCAATAACCTTAGGCATATATTTTCAAACGGCCTTCCGGGTCTTGACGGCATTGATTTATCTGTAAAAAAAGGTGAGTTTGTCGTTATTGCCGGGCGTAACGGCTCAGGCAAGACCACCCTGCTGAGGCATTTGAACGCTCTTCTCCTACCGACATCGGGAACCGTGAAAATAGACGGTGTAAGCATACAGGATGATCCGGTAAGGGCAAGACGCATTGTCGGAATGGTGTTTCAGGACCCGGACAGCCAGATAGTCTGTGAAACCGTACGGGAAGATGTTGCTTTCGGCCCTGAAAATCTTTGTCTGGAAAGAGATGAAATCGAAAAAAGAGTTTTCGAAGCATTAAAAGTTACAGGACTTTCCGGATTAGCTGATGCAGAGCCGCACATCCTTTCAGGAGGCGAAAAAAGGAGGCTTGCTATAGCCGGTGTTCTTGCCATGATGCCTGAAGTCCTGGTTTTTGACGAGCCTTTTTCAAATCTTGACTACCCCGGGACAAAGGATGTTCTTATGCAGATAATAAGACTGCACAGAACGGGCCGGACGGTTCTTGTTACAACACACGATATTGAAAAAATTATAGCTCATGCCGGACGACTTCTGATTATGGAAAAAGGGAAAATAGCAAGAGACGGGATACCCGAAAAAATTATTTCCGGTGTGGAGGCTTTTGGTGTAAGGGAGCCGCATTTTTCCCGCATGGGATTTGAAAGGGCATCATGGCTGAGCTGACAGTTTTCAGTTACCGCAAGGGATTTTCAATAGTACATTCTCTTGATGCAAGATTCAAATTATTGCTTCTTGCAATTATTGGGATATCGGGCCTTAAAGCATCTCTGGCAGGACTTTTATTGTTTTTTATGATTATCCTGTCGGGGCTGATTCATTCCGGGACGAGGCTTCGGGATCTCTTTAAAGAGCTTCGGTTTTTTTTCTGTTTTTTACTTTTTGTATTTGCAATACAGGCATTTTCTGCTGATGGAACCCTGATTAAGGTGCATGGCATTTCATTATCTGCCGGAGGATTGAAAGAAGGATTGCTCGTCTGCTTAAGACTGCTGTTTATTGCTATTCTTGGACTGCTGTTTGTTGCAACGACCCGCATGTTGGAAATAAAAGC
>CAZOEH010000224.1:0-5575 GCA_964578785.1 uncultured Desulfonema sp.
ACTTATTGAAGGCTTATGTTTATGCTTTAACTTGCTGATAATAAAGGGTGAGCCATTGATATCTGGGGGTTATTAAAATTTTAATTGAAACGGGTTCAACTCCCGCCGCCTCCACCATTTTTATTTATTTCTTTCGTTTACTTTCAAATCCGATTTTTCGAAAATACATTCCCAGTATAAAAGATATTATAACTTTACCTGTCGCTGAAAAAAGGAACCTTCGATGAAAACAAAATCTAAATCGAAAGGGAAAAACCATCAGGGGAGCACGATCAGGGAGAGGGCTACCAGTTATAAAGTTGCATCAGCAACAGAGGAAAGCGTTCTTCCATACGCAAGCTTTGAGGTAACCAACTTCCGTTGTTTCGATAATTTTAAAATAGATTCTTTAGGCCGCGTCAATCTTATAACAGGGTTAAATAACAGCGGAAAGACTACTCTGTTAGAAGCCCTGTTTCTTCATATAGGTTCTAGAAACCCGGGACTTGTCATGATTGTAAATAGCTGGCGAGGCTTAAATATTATCAGCGAGTCGGCAGAGAACCAATGGACATCTCTTTTCTGGAAATTTAAAGACTCACAGACCATCAGGTTATTTGGAATAAATTCTAATAAGGCTCATCGTTCCTTAGAAATCCATATAAGCTCGTCAGGTTCCTTTTTGAGAGGAGAAAAGGCACACTTTGACCAGGCTGAGTTAATCAGTGGACCACGGCAGGATATTATCTTTGAATATGTCGATGAAGCGGGTAAACAGTATAAAGTTAAAGGCATGCCGGTCTTCGTCAAAAAAGATAACATGGTGTCATACGAACTCAGGATAGAGCCATCTTTGCCGCGCGTTACAATGACAGGCATTTTTGTAACTGGCCGCAGTGGTAGCAATCTCAATGAGGAAATGCAGCGTTTCAGCGATTTAAGGAAAAAAGAAAAGGATGCGTTTGTCTTGAACGCATTGAGAATTATTGAACCTCGTCTTGAACAGCTTGAGATACTTACATATCAGGGTATCAGCATGATACACGGATACCTGAAGGGATATGCTGAACCTGTTCCTTCCCCTCTTCTGGGTGACGGGGTGCGAAGATCTTTATCGATATTACTTGCCATAGGTTCAGCCGAAAATGGAGTTGTTCTGGTTGATGAAATCGAAAATGGAATTCATCATTCGGCTATGAAGAATCTTTGGACGGTTATTGCAGAGGCGTCAAGGACATTTAAGTGCCAGATTTTTGCCACCACACACAGCAATGAATGTATTCTGACTGCTCATGACGCCTTTAAAGAAAACAAAGTTTACGATTTGAAGCTTTACCGTCTTGACAGAAAAAATGGTTCTATACAAACTGTTATGTATGATGAGGAAACCCTCGATGCAGCACTGTCGATTCCGCTTGAAGTGAGAGGATGGCCGATACAATGATCGTCTGTCCGGATTGCGGTAAAGAGATTAGTGAGAAGACCCTTAAAATAGAAAAAGAGAAACTCTTAATAGTGGAAGGAAGAGACGAGGAGGAGTTTTTCTATGCCTTACTCAAAAAATTGAAAATAGACGATGTCCAGGTGGCAGGAGTCGGAGGGAAAACAAAGATCAAATCTAACCTGAAGACATTGAAGACTACCGATCCTTTTTTTGACCGGGTAACCTCTCTTGGAATCGTCAGAGATGCGGATAATAACTTTAATGATGCGTTCATAAGCGTACAGAATGCTCTTAAAGCTGCTGATTTACCCTGCCCGAAAAAACCGCTTATTCCAACAAAAACTTTGCCGAAAGTGACGATAATGATTCTTCCTCCCGGAAAATCTCGAGGTGCCCTTGAGGATATTTGTCTCGAATCGGTCAAAGATGACCCCGCCATTCTCTGTGTTAATGACTACTTCGGTTGTCTTGATGCGAAAGATGTGGGCAGACCGGTAAAGGACTGCGCTAAAGCAAAGGCAAGGGTCTTTTTGTCATCACGAAAGGAGCCTACCTTAAGGCTTGGAGAAGCGGCGAAGAAAGGATACTGGCCTTTTAATGCTTCAGAGTTTGATAGCGTAAGGAAATTCTTAAAGTCTCTTTGATTCGTTGAACAGTATGCAGACTAACTTCATCCGGATTACTCAATCTATGTGCCTGGAATATGCAATCTCATATAACTTTTATTGAAATTTGATCTGATATTATTTAACTTGCCAAGGTAGTGTAAAGAATTTTTCGCACTTTTAATTTTAAGCATCCCCACAACCCGACAGTTTGGGAGTTTTCGGCAACAGGAACGCAGCTATGCAACCGCCCCGGCAAGCCTCTGCAGTATATTCTGACTCACAAAACCTCAACAACAATTGAACCCTCATGCCGTAAGCAGCAGAGAATGCACCCTCTGATTTTATTTGATTAACCCGGCATAATTTCTATCCATGCTTTATCAAAATCAAGAAGTGTGATAAGGTGATTTGAAATATCATCGTACTTTCATGAGAATTATTATGGTATGCCGTCAGATAAAAGCTTTTTAAGCAGGAGTTCAAATTATGGCAACACCTGAAGAAATATGGCAGTGTCAGACAATTAATTGCGGTTACATGTATAACCCCGACAAGGGAGATAAAAAAGGGAAAATCCCAAAAGGAACCAGGTTTGATGATCTGCCGGATGACTGGAAATGCCCTATTTGCGGAGCAACAAGAAAATGCTTCCGGCCTCTTGCCGGACCGGGATCATCAATTGAGATAAAATGCGTTCCGCTTGATTGAATCTCTCTATAAATGATTTTCCCAGGAGGAAGGATATGCCCGAACAGAACTGGCTCAGGAGACTGTCTAAATCGAAGAATGACAAATGGCTCGGAGGCGTTTGCGGCGGCCTGGGGATGCATACGCCTCTCCCTTCATGGATATGGAGAGTGATCTTCTGTCTTGCTTTTCTGTTTTTCTGTACAGGTCTTTTTATCTATATCCTTCTATGGATATTCATGCCAAAAGAAACAACAGGAGAGCAGGCCTGATGAACAGATCAGACCGATGCCCTCCATTTATATTATATAGCTGTACCTTGTTTCGCGCCATTAAATCCCGCATTAAATCCCGCATTAAATGCTAAGGCGCCTAAAACGACTTCTGGAAGTGCAGGGACTGAAGTCTAAAAGGATAATTATCGGCATGGCCGCAAGGCTTGACAGTGACACAGTGCTCCTGCAGAACGTTTGTTCAAAGACTTCTGATAGCTGGGATCTGGCATGAGAAGTAACGCCACCGATGATAGTGATTTCCGCAAGGAGTGTGAACGGCTTCGGGCTGAAAACGCCAGACTGATGACACTGCTGGAAAAGCATGGCATACCATGGGAACCAGCGCATCCCTCAACTATTCTTCGCGAAACACCTGCATGCTATCCTTCCGGAAAACAGCACCAATATATGGAACCTGCGGAAAAAATCGCGCTTTTCCGCCGTCTGTTTCGGGGTCGTACAGATGTGTACCCGCTGCGCTGGGAGTCAGCTAATGGCCGGTCGGGCTATTCACCAGCCTGCAGCAACGAGTGGCGGCCCGGCATCTGTCATAAACCAAAAATTAAGTGCGGAGATTGCGATCAGCGCTTGCTCCAGCCGGTCACCGATCAGGTCATTTATGATCATCTATCAGGTAAGCATACGGTGGGCGTTTATCCCCTCCTTTCAGACGACACATGTTCTTTTCTTGCAGCAGACTTCGACGAAGACGACTGGCGCGAGGATGCCGGAGCCTTCATGGATTCTTGCCGGGAACTGAGCATTCCTGCAGCAATGGAAATATCCCGTTCCGGAAATGGTGCACATACCTGGATCTTTTTTGCTGACCCGATCCCGGCCCGCGAGGCGCGGCGGCTTGGCGCTGCTCTGATTAGTCACACCTGTGACCGCACCCGGCAGCTCTCCCTGTCCAGCTACGACCGGTTTTTTCCAAATCAAGACACCCTGCCAAAGGGCGGGTTCGGCAATCTGATCGCACTTCCTTTGCAGAAACAGCGCCGCGAGCAGGGTTGCAGCCTTTTTGTCGATGAAGCCTTCGTTCCCTATCCGGATCAGTGGGGTTTCCTGGCATCGATGAGGCCCATGCCTCGCTTTGAATTGGATAACGTTATTCTGCAAGCCACAGGCGGCAGACATCCGCTCGATGTGGCCTTTGTTTCGGAAGTGGACGACCGTGAGCCATGGAAACGGCCTACACAGGAATCCAGCCGGATATCCGGCCCGTTGCCGGAGTCGTTGACGCTTGTGCAGGCCAATCAGATTTTCATCGCCAAAGCCGATCTCCACCAGCCGCTGGCAAACCGCCTGATCCGCCTGGCCGCTTTTCAAAATCCGGAATTCTATAAGGCCCAGGCCATGCGCCTGCCGGTCTGGAACAAGCCGCGCATCATCGGCTGTGCCGAGAATTTTCCCCAACACATCGGCTTGCCTCGGGGATGCCTTGATGCGGCGCTGGAACTTCTGGAACACAATGATATCAAGGTAAAGATTCAGGATGAACGGGTCACGGGGTGTAAGGTTCCGGTCAAATTTACAGGGGAGCTCAGAAAAGATCAGGAAGCAGCCATTAGAGCAATGCTGAGACGGGAGGTGGGAATCCTGTGTGCACCGACCGCCTTCGGCAAAACAATCACAGCTGCCGCGCTGATTGCTCGGCGCAAGTTGAGCACCCTGATCCTTGTGCATCGCACTCAACTGCTCCAGCAATGGCAGGAACAGTTGACAACCTTTCTTGATCTGCCCAAGGGCTCTCTTGGTGTTTTCGGCGCCGGCAAAAAGAAACCGACCGGCAAGATCGACATCGCAGTCATGCAGTCGCTCTCAAGACTCGATGACTTGCCGGAACTACTCGACAACTATGGCCAGATAATTGTTGACGAATGCCATCACCTCTCGGCTTTTTCTTTCGAAACGATTCTCAAACAGGCCAAGGCCAAGTTCGTAATCGGCCTGACGGCCACGCCAATCCGCCGGGATGGACATCAGCCGATTATTTTTATGCAATGCGGTCCGATTCGGCATAGCGCCACACGACCGGAAAGCACCCCCGCCAAACTCGAGGTATGGCCGCAAAGTCTGCCGACGCCACAAATTTCGCCGGAGTCCGCCATCCAGGATGTGTTTCGCATCCTCGCCAACGACACAGATCGCAACAGTCGCATCGCGCAAGATATTCTGACCACATACCAGGAGGGCCGTAAAGTCTTGGTTCTGACCGAACGGACCGATCATCTTGATGTGTTGCGCAAAGCCGTTGAGGATAAAATTGCGCGCTGTTTTGTTCTCCATGGACGGCTTTCAAAAAAGCAGCGCATGGCTACCCTTTCTGAGCTTGCCGAACTGGATGATTCCGCCCCACGGGTGCTGTTGGCAACCGGCCGACTGATCGGCGAGGGCTTTGACCATCCGCCCCTTGATACTCTGGTGCTTGCCATGCCGATTTCCTGGAAAGGAACCCTTCAGCAGTATGCGGGTCGCCTCCATCGGGAGCATGCCGACAAGAAGGATGTACGGATCTTTGATTACGTTGAACTTGATCACCCACAGCTTGCCCGGATGTGGGTGAAGCGCCAGCGAGGGTA
>CAZOEH010000225.1:0-5540 GCA_964578785.1 uncultured Desulfonema sp.
CAAACCGCAATTTTAAAAACCGCTTCTTTCAGTCTCTTGAATCCAAGAGATCCGATTTTTATATCAAGCGCCAGCAACAGAAGTATAACATTCAACATCGAAGACAATGAAGTCGCCAGCGCAATCCCTCCATGCTTCATTGGTTTCATCAGCAAAAGGCTTAGAAGAACATTGGCCAGAAAAGATATTAAAGCCGTAATTACAGGCGTTCTTGTATCCCTGAGCGCGTAAAACATGGAAACGACAATCCGGACTGAAGAAAATGCCCATAGGCCTGCACTATAATACAAAAGAGCCTGGGCAGTCAATGCTGCGGTTTGCGCATTAAATTCGCCCCTTTTAAAAAGGAGCGCTATAATAGGTTCTCTCAAGACTATAAGGCCTATCATGCATGGAAATGTGATAAAAAGAACTAATCTTAGGGAGTAATCGAAAGTTTCTTTGAATGCCACCATGTCGTTTCCGGAAGCCTGCCGGGAAAGAGCCGGAAATATGACCGTTGCAGCAGAAATTGCAAAAATTCCAAGCGGCAGCTGCACAAGCCTGTCGGCATAATACAGATAAGAAACACTCCCTTCAGGCAGAAACGAAGCCAGTAAAGTTCCTATAAGGATGTTTATCTGATATACTGCTGCGCCGAATATGGCAGGCATCATAAGGGTTCCGGCCTCTTTCAGGCGGGGATGATATATTCCGGAACCTTTCCAGAAATATACCCTCTTTTTTATCAGAAACGGGATCTGGACCGCAAGCTGCAGAAAACCGCCGGCCAGCACACCTGCTGCAAGAATCTTTGCATTTTCTCCTGCACCGGCCGGAATAAAAAGCAGTGCAGCTATCATTGATATATTCAATATAGCCGGCGCAAAAGCCGGCGCAGCGAAATGACCCAGCACATTAAGAATGCCCATAAAAAGCGCTGCAAGGCATATAAAAAAAAGATAGGGAAACATGATTCTTGTAAGAGATACGGTAAGCGCGTATTTCCCGGCCATATCAGAAAATCCCGGGGCAATGAGCCTTACAATCAGAGGGGATAGTAATATACCTGAAATTACGGCAACAATTAGTATTAACGAAAGAAGCCGTACAGCTGATCCTACAAGCCTGTTTGCTTCATCTACCCCTTGTTTTGTCAGGCATTCCGCAAAAACAGGAATGAAAGAGATGCTCAGCGATCCTTCGGCAAACATCCTCCGAAAAAGATTCGGAATCCTGAAAGCCACAAAAAAAGCGTCGGAATAAAGTCCTGCGCCAAAGTACGACGCTATAACAATATCCCTTACAAAGCCCAATATACGACTAAAGAGTGTAGCGCCGCCTACCACTGCCGCGGCTTTAGTCATCAGTGTATTTTCAGGCTCAGGCATCAATATTTCCCGAAAAAATAAAACATGTTGCAAACATGTTATAATTTAATCTAATATTTCTTGACAGGTTTCATACTATTTTGTAAGTAGACGCTTCAAAAAAATCAACAAAAGGAGTTATAAATTTGGCAAATCATAAATCAGCATTAAAACGTGCACGTCAGAATGAAATCAGGCGCCTGCGCAACAAGTCTACCAAAACCAAAGTAAAGAACATCGTAAAGGACGTAAGGGTTGCAGCTGGTAACAGTGAAAACAGGGAATCATCTCTGAAAAACCTTGATGCCGCAAAATCAGTTATTGATAAGGCGGCAAAAAACGGTGTGATTCACAAGAGAACAGCCTCCCGGAAAATATCCCGCCTTTCAAAACTTGTAAACAACACAAAGTAATTATTATATGTTTTGCCGGGATATAATGAGTTCTCCCGGCAAAACATTCGATTTTCTCTTAGGAGCCGTTACTAAATAACCTGTACTTTATATTCCGGTTATTTTTAAACGGCGGCTGAAGCTAAAAATTATCAGTCAGCTTGTTATAAACATTTTCTGCAAGTCTTTTTGAAAGAAGCTCTATGGCCGTGCGTCTCTTTTTTTCGGTTTCAATCTTATCCGCCATAACGGCAAAAGCCTGATCCGCCGCGATATCTTTTCCGGTCCAGATAATATTTCCGCTTTTGTCTTTCAACTTCAAGCCAAGAACAACTTTTACACGCCTTTCAAGAGATGTATGATCACCTTTATGCGAAATCGCCTCATCATTGGCTGATTCGATTGTCCCGGTTAAATATGCGTCAGCATCATCTTTTTTTGCAACAACCTTGCCGTTTCTTGTAAATTCATAGATAAGATCATTTGTGATTATATTTTCAATGCCGCTCTCAGCGGTTTTATTTTCAAGAACCGCTATACTTACTATCTTAACGGCTCCGGGCAGTTCCCCCCCTCCGGCAAACCTGTAAGCACAGCCATAAAACAATAATGCCGAAGCTATAAAAATCATTGCTGTAAAACGTATCTTCATCAAAATAATTCCTTCCGTATTCTATAACTCAATAAAAAGTTCTTCTCACACAAAAATCACAGAAGACGCAAACAGAGAGCTTAATGTTTTCAATGGGCCTATCTTCGTGTATTTTAACATTCGTGTGAAAAATCAACTTTTCATATAGCTACCCTGATTCATGTAACAATATTTACAAGTTTTTTCTTAACTATGATAACTTTTCTGACCTGTCTACCCTGAATAAACTTCCCGATATTTGCATCCGATAGAGCTCTCTCTCTGATAGTATCGTCATCTGCATCTGCATTTATGTTAAATTTACTTCTCAACTTTCCGTTAACCTGGACTACGACAAGAAGGTCGTCGTTAATTAGAGCATCTTCCCTGTACCCGGGCCACGGCGCGAGCAGCACACTTGTATTGTGGCCGAGGATCTCCCACAGCTCCTCCGCAAAATGAGGAACAATGGGAGACAAGAGAAGTGTGACAGTCTCCATCGCGAAACGGATCACACCGGCTTTTTCAGGGGTATTTGCGCTTATTTCAATATTATACATCATATTGACAAGTTCCATTACCGCGCTGATAGCGGTATTGAAATGGAATCTCTCTTCGATATCGTTTGTGACCCTCGATATTGTATTGTGTGCCTTTTTATATAACTCTCTCAAACCGTCTTCAAGCAGTCCGGGGGCACCGTAATAAGGTTCGGCATATTTTATAGCGTCAATCCAATTTCCTGCAAGCCTCCATACACGCGATAAAAAACGAAATCCGCCTTCGACCCCCTGCTCGCTCCACTCCAGATCTCTTTCAGGAGGCGCGGCAAACAGGCAGAAAAGCCTTGTCGTATCCGCCCCGTACTTATCAAGCAGGAAGTTAGGATCAATCACATTCTTTTTTGACTTGGACATCTTCTCTACGCGTCCGGTAAAAACATCTTTTCCGCATTTTGTGCATTTCCGGTTTCCGGCTTCCCCTGAAACTTCTTCCGGGAACAGATATCCGTGCTCAGGGCATGAAACCGTCTCCTTGCAGACCATCCCCTGGGTTAAAAGTCTTGTAAACGGCTCCTTGTACCCGACAAGCCCTATATCCTTCAGAACACGTGTAAAATACCTTGAATAGAGAAGATGCAGTATGGCATGTTCAACTCCGCCTATGTACTGGTCAACAGGCATCCAGTAATCGACAGCTTTTCTATCGAAGAGCCCTTCCCCGAATTTCGGACTGCAATAGCGTTCAAAATACCATGATGATTCAACGAATGTATCCATGGTGTCGGTTTCTCTTGCCGCATCCCCGCTTCCGCACCGGGGGCACTTTGTTCTCTTAAAGTATTCAAGCTCCGGCAAGGGAGACTGCCCGCCTTCAAGCAGGGCTGCATCCTCAGGAAGCAGTATCGGAAGATCTTTTTCCGGAACAGGGACAATGCCACATTCTTTACAGTGAACTACCGGTATCGGAGCACCCCAGTATCGCTGCCTTGAAATGCCCCAGTCGCGCAGCCTGTAGCTTACCGTCTTCTCCCCTTTTCCTTCTTTCTCAAGATAAGCCGCAACTTCATCCAGAGCTTCTCTGTTGTTCATGCCGTTAAACCGTCCTGAATTGACCATAATGCCTTCACCTGTATACGCCTCGGTCATTGTTGCGGGGTCAAGGTTACTCTCATGCGGCTTGACGACAATTATGATTTCAAGCCCGTATTTTTTCGCAAAATCGAAATCACGCTGGTCATGTGCGGGGACCGACATGACTGCGCCGGTGCCGTATTCCATTAATGCAAAATTGGCCGTGTAAACCGGCATGCGTTTTCCGGTTAAAGGATTAACGCACCATGCGCCGGTGAAGACACCTTCCTTTTCATAATTTTCGACCGACTTGCTTGACCTGTCCTGAAGAGATATTCTTTCTATGAATTCGAGAACCTTCTTCTCCTGATCCGTTCCTTTCGAAAGCTTCATAACAAGTGGATGTTCCGGAGCAAGGCACATGAAAGTAGCGCCGAAAACAGTGTCCTGTCTGGTTGTAAAAACGGGTATATCCTCATCCGAATGTTCAACCGAAAACTTTATCCGGGCGCCGATGCTTTTCCCTATCCAGTTTTTCTGCATGGTCGTGACTTTTTCCGGCCACCCCGGGAGCATTTCACAATATGAAAGAAGATCCTCGGCATACTCCGTTATTCTGAAAAACCACTGATTCAGTTTTTTCTGCCGGACCTGCCTCCCGCATCTCCAGCACATGCCCGCTTCGACCTGTTCATTGGCAAGAACAGTAAGGCATGAATCGCACCAGTTGACAAACGACTCTTTCCTGTACGCATTCCCTTTCTCGTACATCTTTAAAAAGAGCCATTGTTCCCAGCGGTAATATTCAGGCAGGCAGGTTGCAATCTCTCTATCCCAGTCATACGAAAAACCCATACGTTTGAGTTGCGAGCGCATGTAGTCGATATTCTGATAAGTCCATGCAGCAGGATGTGTCTTGTTTGCTATTGCGGCATTTTCAGCCGGCATGCCGAAAGCGTCCCATCCCATAGGATGCAGCACATTAAACCCACGCATCCTTTTATATCTTGCGACCACATCGCCTATGGTGTAGTTTCTCACATGTCCCATATGGATTTTCCCTGAAGGATACGGGAACATCTCGAGAAGATAATACTTTTTTTTCTCAGGTTCTTCGGAGACTTTAAAGAGGCCCGATTTATTCCAGCTGGACTGCCACTTTGCTTCTATAACACCCGGATCATACTTTTCTTCCATTGTCGATTAGAACCTCTTAATAAATACGCCAAATTCTAATGGCTTTATATTTTTAAATAATGTAATAATAGACCTGACCTTTAAACAGTGACTTCTAATGCCATAATATAATATAAATAGCAAGGAAGGGAGAATATTTTTGGGAGAAGATCAAAATTATTTGTTTGACTTACAAATGGCAATTTCATATTCAAGTAAAAAATCAGCAGGTTCCAATTATATATGGGATAATGTTTTAAATTAAACCGATACAACTGATGATGTGTTCGTAAAAAGTCCAAATACGCTCTCTCAATGAGATTTTTGGGGATTTTTAAATAACCTCGCTAAATTATCCGCCTGAGGCGGATGATTTTAACGCTCAGTTCTTAAAAATCCCCAAAAATCTCATTGAGAG
>CAZOEH010000226.1:0-5535 GCA_964578785.1 uncultured Desulfonema sp.
AGGTGGTCGCGGTTATCGGCAAAAAAGCGATCATAGAGGTCTCAGGCGGAATCACGAAAGAAAATCTGAAGTCTCTTTCAGGCTCGGGTGTTGATCTTATTTCAGTCGGAGCGCTCACCCACTCTGCAAGGAGCGTCGATCTGAGCATGCGCATCATCCAATGATACCCCTTCGCGACACAATTCCCTCAAAAAACTATCCGGTAGTAAACAACGCCATTATAGGCATAAACATTCTCGTTTTTATCATCCAGCTTTTACAGGGACCCGCTCTTAACGATTTCGATTACCTCTATGGCCTTGTCCCGGCGCGCTATTCAATTCCGCATATTGCCTACTATTTTTCCGCAACGGAGCAGATTTTCTCCTTCATCTCCTTCATGTTTCTTCACGGGGGGGTTCTCCATCTCATAAGCAACATGTGGACTCTCTATATATTCGGGGACAATGTTGAAGACAGGCTGGGGCCGGTCCGTTATCTCTTTTTCTATCTCGCATGCGGGCTTTCATCGGGGCTTACGCATCTTATTTTCAATTATTACTCCGATTTTCCGACTATCGGGGCGAGCGGAGCCATTGCAGGAGTTATGGGCGCTTACTTCATACTCTATCCCCAGGCAAAAATACTGACCCTGATTCCCATCATTATTATTCCGTGGATTACCGAAATATCGGCTTTTTTCTTTCTTGCTTTCTGGTTTTTACTTCAGTTCATCAATGCGGCGGTAAGCGGCGGACAGGCCGGCGGAATAGCGTGGTGGGCTCATATAGGAGGATTCGTCTTCGGAATACTGCTCCTGAAGATATTACTGAAAATCCCTGAAACCGGCCTGACCGGAATGACAAAAAGCCTCACTGAGAAGAAAAAAAGCCACAGGCTTCAGATTATAAGGCCTGTCGGCCCGGAAAATGATACTGATCTCCACGGAATCCTTCAGATTACCGCATACGAGGCGATCCTGGGGGCGCAGAAGATAGTCAGCGTTTCACAAGGCTTCCGGAAAAAACTGTACAAAATTGTTGTGCCTCCGGGACTGGCCGATGGAAGTGTGCTGAGATTGAAAGGGCTCGGTCAGGAAAAGGAGGACGGCAGCAAGGGCGATCTTCTGCTGAAAATGGTCATAGAACCGTAACTGGAAAGTACTCAGGTTGTTTAGACTGCAGGCTGAAGGCTGTCAGGGTTTTTCGTAAGAACTGGCTCATAAACTGATGTCCCATTTGCTGATCTATCTCAAACCTTTCTCTTACAACCTAAAAGCCTTCAGCCTATCCACCCGGGTGGTTTACCTCAGATCAAGCCTGTATGATCTGATCATCATTGCCGGATGATAAGATTTTTTTACTTTCGCAAGACCAGGCATGCTCATGTCGCTTTCCTTGTTGATGTAGGTAACACCGGCAAAAAGGCTTTTTGCGCAAAGATTGTCGAAATACTGATAAAGCCCCTTGATGTTCGCGAATGCCTTTTCAAAGTGAAGAACACCCATATCATCCGTAAGATAAGCTGCGATTCCCAAAGCGCTCATCACGCCGTCAACACGAAGGTACTGACTTCCGACATCAAGAAGATCGATATTGCCGAGTGTGTTTATCAAGGCTTCTTTTTCGCATGCCAGCGCATCGTTAACGTTCGAGTCGCAGTTTCGCTCAATGCACCATTTTTCCAGAAAATCGATGCACTCTGCGGAAACAGAGTATTTTATCTTCCCTGTTTCAACCCGGTCTCTTGCAACATAATCTCTTTCAAACTGATGTATGAGATTTCTTTTCTGAGAATATCTGTTCCCTTTTAGCTCGGAAATATCTTCCCTGAGATAAACATAGTCCTCATATTCTTTCTGATCGGTTATCCGGAAAAAAGACTCAATCTCGCTTTTCCCGAACCTTTCAATATACTCTTCGGGCACAAACCAGTAACTTTTATAACCGAGCTTTCCGGCAAGTCTGCAAAGCTCCTTCGGAGTATATTCCCGTGAAGGTGAAACAGGAAGTATAAGATGGGTTTTGTCCCTTTCTTCCGTGAATTCAGCCCCGATTATCAGATCATCGTTTTCGATTGTCCAGAGAGGCATGTATTTCTCATTTCTCCAGGCAATGATAGAAGGGAGCGAATAGACACAAAGATTATATCTCTGGTGACTGAAAAATTTTTTCAGCGCGGAATAATCCGAATATTTTATCTCTTTCATTTTCATTTCAATATCCTGAGCATCGGCATGGAATCGGGCATTTTTTTGAAACCGAAATGACTGTAAAAATCATCCGAATTCCCTTCGGCTATAAGCCCTATCCATTTTATGCCGTCTTCTTCAAGCCGGGCAACCAGCCGCTTTAAAATTTCAGCGCCTATTCCCTTTCCTCTGTATGAATGTATAACCGTAAGATCCTGTATATACGAGTCGCTTGCCCTGTCGCTGATCGCCCTTCCCATCCCGATGATCTTTTCATCCTCCGTTGCGATCATAAAGCAGTGACTGCCTTTAATGATTTGCCTGACCATGGAAGGGTCATCCGGCATACCCCTGCCCCACCAGCCGGCTGATCTGTAAAGCCCGGTCATCTGTCTGATCTGATCTGAAGAGGGGTCGGCCAGGAAGGTAAAATTCAGCATTTTATTTCTTTGGTTTTTCCGGATTCCTTAATAAAAATGGGGGTGACTTTGTTCCGTCCGTTTTGTTTTGACAGATACATGGCTTTATCCGCCCTTTGAACAAAATCCTTGATCTCTTCTTTATGACAATACTGCGTAACTCCTACGCTTATCGTAAGGTTTACGAGTTTTCCGGGAGAAGGATTAAACATCTGGCTTTCCGTTGCACTCCTTATTCTTTTCCCGACACCAATCGCTTTTTTACCGGTTGTTTCCGGCAGAAGAATCGTAAACTCCTCACCGCCGTATCTGTGAGCCGAATCCATAATACGCAAACATGAATTAATAACCTGGCCTATCTGGAACAGAGCCTTGTCTCCTTCGAGATGGCCGTAGGTATCATTGTATTCTTTAAAATGGTCAATATCCAGAAACAGAATGGAGAGGGGGCGTTTATACCTGTTTGCCCTGTCCGTTTCAAGTTCAAGCTGGGAATAAAAATGCCTTGAATTGAAAAGATTCGTGAGGCTGTCGGTTATGGCGAGCTTTTCCAGCTTTCCAAGCATCAGATAGCGTTCTTTTGCGACCTGCCGTTCCCTTAAAACCCTTTTCAGCCTCAGCAGAAGCTCTTCCAGCCTGAACGGTTTGAAGATAAAATCACTAGCCCCTTTGCCTATGGCATCAACATAGGAGAAGTCTCCGCTGTAGCCGGTTACGACAATAACTTCGGAATCAAAATCTTTCTTTATTACATCGGTCAGCTCAAGGCCGTTCATCCCCGGCATCATTATATCGGTTACAACTACATCGATATGATTTGCTTTTAAAATCTCGATCGCTTCATAGGCACTTTCCGCCTTTAAAGACTTATACCCGGCAAAATCAATGAAATCGCTCATTGAACTTCTTACTCCGGGATCATCGTCAACTATTAATATACTGGCTTCCATTTTTCCGATTGTTTTATCAGTTTTAGAGGCTTATAGTAATTCAGTAATCTTTGCCGGTCTTGACATGTTTTGCATTTATCTGTTAGTAGCCGTTACAAAATAACAATTACATTTCTGACTATTTTGTTACGGCTCATTATGCCGGTCGCGGCTTACGGCTTCTTATCCCGTTTATCGGGGTTCGGATGACTAGTTTTTTGTTTACAACGGCTTAAAGAGGCAATCTTTTTAAAAATATTGAACTTATTATTTTTTTACCTTTAAAAAATGACGATGTCAACCTTCATCCACAGGTAATTTAAAGAGAGTGCTGTTAGCAATTGTCGGAGAATGTAAAAATTTAATATGATTAATAATTACCAGGTTCAATAAATGAATAATATCAGAAACTTCAGCATAATAGCACATATTGATCACGGGAAATCGACTCTTTCAGACCGCCTGATTCAGGCGACCGGAATCGTTTCCGTCAGGGATTTTAAGGACCAGATTTTAGACAGCATGGATATCGAACGGGAAAGAGGCATCACGATAAAAAGCCAGTCTGTCTGCCTTCCCTATACCGCAAAAAACGGCAAGAAATACTCTTTAAATCTGATCGATACTCCGGGTCATGTCGATTTTTCATACGAAGTCTCAAGGGCGCTTGCATCATGCGAAGGCGCACTTCTTCTTATTGACGCAAGCCAGGGGGTTGAAGCGCAAACCCTTGCAAACCTGTTTCTTGCCATGGAACACAATCTTGTCATTATACCTGTAATCAACAAGATAGACCTGCCTTCGGCCGACATCGAAAGAGTAAAGCTTCAGATCGAAGAAGACCTCGGTCTCGACCCCTCAACTGCTTTACTGGTATCCGCCAAGGAGGGTATAGGAATAGAAAATGTCCTCGAAAGCATCGTCAATATTCTTCCCCCGCCGAAAGGTGATCCTGAAGCTCCTTTAAAGGCATTGATTTTTGATTCCCATTACGACGCCTTCAGGGGGACAGTCGTATATTTCAGGATCTTTGACGGAAAGCTAAAGCCCGGAGATGTCATTACTTTCATGTCGAACCAGATATCATACAAGGCTGAAGAAATCGGCATATTCCAGTTAAAGCGGGTTCCTCAAAAAGAGCTTTCAGCCGGTGAGGTCGGATACGTAATAGCCGGCATCAAGTCGGTGAGGGACACAAAATGCGGTGATACTATCACTTTGAAAAACAGGCCGGCCGACGAATCGACGCCAGGGTTCAAAGATGCAAAGCCGGTTGTCTTTTCCTCTATATATCCTGTTGCGGCGGATGAGTATGAGGAGCTTGTGATCGCTATAGACAAGCTCAAATTAAACGACGCTTCGCTTGTTTACGAAAAAGACACATCGGCTGCTCTGGGATTCGGTTTCAGGTGCGGTTTCCTGGGGCTTCTTCATCTTGAAGTCGTCCAGGAGCGTCTTGAGCGCGAATTCAACCTTTCTCTCATTCTTACCGCTCCTTCGGTTCAATACTGTCTCGTAATGAGGGATGGAACCGAGATGATAATCGACAATCCGGCTCTTTATCCGGACCCGACCACAATCGAACTGACAAGGGAACCCTACATCCGGGCATCCATTCTCGTTCCGGACCGTTACATGGGAGCCGTTATGAAGCTTTGCCTTGACAGGCGCGGAATAAATAAGAATTATCAATATCTTACAAGCAACCGCCTTGAGATGATATTCGAACTTCCTCTGGCCGAAGTAATTTACGACTTTCACGACAAGCTCAAGTCAATAACTCAGGGATACGGATCTTTCGACTATGAAATAATCGATTTCAGAGATACCGACCTTGTTAAAATGGATATTCTGATTAACGGCGAACGTGTGGATGCTCTGTCCCAGCTGGTTCACAGCGAAAGGGCCGTTGAAAGGGCAAGAATGGCTTGTGAAAAGCTTCGGGAAGAGATTCCGAGGCAGATGTTTAAAATAGCCATTCAGGGAGCAATCGGGGCAAAGATAATCGCGAGATCCA
>CAZOEH010000227.1:0-5461 GCA_964578785.1 uncultured Desulfonema sp.
AGGGCATATCGAACCCCTGGAAACAATACTGGATAGAGACCTGAAAAAATATGAAATAATCTGGGCGGCTGCCGGGACTCCTTTCGCTGTTTTTCAGCTGAAACCCGCCGATTTGGAACTTCTCACAAAGGGGAAATGGGTTGATTTATCGGAAGAAATTTGACGCCCGGCAAGATGATGGCAAAAATCCGCCGCGCCTTCGCGCCTTATCCGGACGTTGGGGAAAGCAGTTCTAATTTAAGTCATATGTGATTTATTCGGATATCAATGGAAAAAGCAAATATAAGTGCTGGTATTCTTGCAATGGCAGCCACTGCGTTTCTCTGGAGCATTGCAGGCCTGTTTATAAAGGTTATTGACTGGAACCCGATTGCGATAGCAGGCATGCGCAGTTTCATCGCGTCAATCGTTATTCTAATCTATATAAAACGTCCCGTGATCCATTTTTCTTTTCCGCAGATTGCGGCTGCTGTTGCCAATGCTGCGACCATGCTCCTGTTCGTATCGGCCAATAAAACAACCACCGCGGCAAATGCGATCATTCTTCAGTACATAGCGCCGGTCTCGACCGCCTTTATCGGGGCAATTCTGCTGAAGGAACGCACGCGGATTGAACATGTCGCGGCAATTCCGGTAGTATTGGCCGGTATGATCGTCATGTTTTTTGACGAACTTTGCGGCGGAAGATTGTTCGGCAATATTCTCGCAGTAATGTCGGCGATCACGTTTGGTTTTTATTTCGTATTCATGCGCATGCAAAAAGACGGTTCACCGCTAGAATCGATTCTTCTTTCTCACTGGCTCACGGCCGGGGTATGTGTAATCATATCGCTTTTTCTTCCTGTGCCGCATGTAACGGCGAAATCACTATCTGCAATCGCGGTGCTGGGGATTGTCCAGGTCGGTATATCGTCGATTCTCTTTTCATTTGCGATTAAACGTATCTCCGCGGTTTCAGCGATCCTCATAGCGGTCATAGAACCGATATTCAACCCCATATGGGTCTTCTTTGCGATAGGGGAAGCCCCGGGAGCCAATGCGCTTGCGGGCGGCGGAATCATTGTCCTGGCAGTGACAATAGCTTCCATTATCAACGCACACCGGAGGGAGTAAGCCGCAAGAAGAAGATATATGGGGCATCAACATTATGAAATCAGAAACAACTAACAGCGGGGTGATTATGAGCGTGTTTCTCCTGGCCTTGTTCTTTATATATGGCGGTACCCATCTCTATTTTTTCCTCAAAGTGAAAGCGGCGCTTTCCCCGGGGTTTACCGCTTCCCTCTTTCTGGCGTTCTTTCTGCTCCTGATGGTAACCACACCTGTGCTGGTCAGGGTACTGGAAAACCGGGGCATGGAAACTTTTGCGCGTTTTATAGCCTATACCGGCTACTCCTGGATGGGATTCATCTTCCTCTTCTTTACCGCTTCACTGACCGTAGACATGTACCACCTGCTTCTCCGTTGCGCCGGATTTTTCTTTCACCGGGAATTTACAGCACTCTTCCTTGCGAAGCGCGCCGCTTTAATCCTGCCTGTTGTTTTAGGAATGGCGATTGCGCTGTATGGTTATTTCGAAGCACGCGATATAAAGACCGAACGGATTCTCATAAAGACTCCCAAAATTCCGGATACAGTTGGAAAGCTCACCATTGTCCAGATTTCAGACGTGCATTTGGGGCTGATCGTCAGGGAGGAGCGCCTGAAGAGAATTATTTCACTGATCAAAGCAGCTTCACCTGATCTTCTTATTGCCACCGGGGATCTGGTGGACGGGCAGATCGACCGGATGACGGGGCTTGCCGAACTCCTTCGGGATATCCGGCCGGGATTAGGCAAGTTTGCCGTGACCGGAAATCACGAGGTGTATGCGGGCCTGAGTCAGTCTGTCGGTTTTACCGAACGGGCGGGTTTCAGGGTGCTTCGAAATGAAGGGACAACGGCAGGCGGACTGATAAATGTCGTGGGGGTTGATGATCCGGCGATCGGGATGGTAATCCGTTCACGGCCGGTTCCGGAAAAGAGCCTTTTGCTGAAAGCGCCCCCGGACAGGTTTACTCTGCTTCTCAAGCACCGTCCGGCTGTTGACCCGGAGAGCCTTGGCCTCTTCGACCTGCAACTTTCAGGTCATGTCCACAAAGGACAGATATTCCCCTTTAACCTGCTGACTTTTCTTTTTTATCCGGTTAGGACCGGTTTTACGCAGTATCCCCATGACTCAGCGCTCTATGTGAGCAGGGGTACAGGCACATGGGGGCCGCCGATACGCTTTCTGGCTCCGCCTGAAGTGACGGTAATAGAACTGATACATGAAAAATTATGATTCGGTTCGCATGTGACTTTTTACGGGAGCAGCAAAATTGCCTGAAGCGAAACGGACTTAATCCCCGATCGGTACTGACTATTCGGGAATAGAAGCCGGAATATTCGTTTGGATTGATTTTCCGTGTGTTACTGATAATATGACAACATATGGATAAGTTTTCCGTCGTGTATATACGGTAGATGAAAAGTTATACGCTTATTTCAAATGCCGGCCGGACAAGCCGCGGAGTGTATTGGAGGTGACATGCCTTTCGATCCTGCAACAGAAATTCAGAACTTTCTCGCGTTTGGCGAATTCGGGGATGTGAACCCATCGATCTGCGACTCTTCGACATACACATTCATGAGCGTAGCAAAGATGGAAGAGGTTTTCGAGCATGAGATAGAAGGGTGCTTCCTCTATTCCCGGCACTGGAATCCGACTAACAGGGCTCTTGCGACCGCCCTTGCCCGCATGGAAGCGGGCGAGTCGGCCCAGGTGATGGCCTCGGGAATGGCTGCGATCAGCTCCAGCCTTCTGCAGCTGTGCTCTTCGGGCGACGAGATCGTGTCGGGCCGCACAATATACGGGGGCACTTATGCATTGCTGGCTAATCTTCTCCCGCGGTTCGGGATCAGAACCCGGTTCGTTGATCTCGGTGATGAGCAGGCCGTAAGGGCAGCCATGACGCCAAGGACCCGCATCCTTTACTGCGAAAGCGTCAGCAATCCGCTTCTCGAGGTTGCGGACATTCCCGCGCTCTCACGTCTGGCAAAGGAGTACGGAGTAAGGGTCGTCGTGGACAACACGTTCAGCCCGCTCATTCTCTCTCCTCTCCGGCTTGGAGCCGACATAGTGGTCCACAGCCTGACCAAGTTCATCAACGGCACCAGCGATTGTGTTGCAGGCTGCGTGGTTTCGTCACATGACTTTATCACACGCCTGAATGACATTAATAGCGGGCCGAGCATGCTTCTGGGGCCCGTGCTCGACAGCATACGCGCGGCAGGCATCCTCAAGAATCTCCATAGTCTTCACGTACGGATGGCGCAACACAGCGCAAACGCGCTCGCCCTCGCCGGATTATTTCAGGATGCGGGGCTGGCGGTTCACTACCCGGGCCTCGAAAGCCATCCGCAACACCGGCTGATGTCGCGGCTCATGAATCCGGGGTTCGGTTTCGGAGGCATCGTGGCAGTTGACCTGAAAGACAGGGCGACGGCCGATCGCATGATGACCCGAATGCAGGAGGAGAAAGTCGGTTATCTGGCTGTCAGCCTCGGCTATTTCAAGACGCTGTTCAGCGCCCCGGGCCACAGCACTTCATCAGAGATCCCGCCGGAGGCGCGCCAAGTTATGGGAATGGGTGATGGTCTGATCCGGTTCTCGGTCGGCCTCGACAACGACATGCAGCGTACCCTGGGAACAGTAAAAAAACTACTCCATGAGCTCGGTATATATTCAGGTCATTAATGTTTTTCCTGGAGAAAGTGAAGCTTGACAAATTTGACAATATAGATGAAAATCAGCTGCAGTTTGAGAAGGAGGTGTTGTATGAATCGGATTTTATTAAAAGACGGTGAAAAATACGGCGGCCAGTATGTGGCTACAAGATCTTTTAAAGATAGAAAGGTCGTAAGTTACGGAAATGAGCCGGGCAAGGTCTTTAATGAAGCTAAAGAGAAAGGTATAAAGGAACCGGTGGTTTTTTATGTTCCAAAGAAAGGGATGGTGCAAATCTACTGATGCCGCTCAGGAATTGTCCGTTTCTTAAACTCAGTGAAGATGATATTCCCCGCCCTATTTTACCCATAAAGATTATCAACCCGCATTCAGGGCTTTCGTATGCCACCTATGGCATTATAGACACCGGAGCCGATGAATGCGCTATTCCTGCTGGTATTGCCTCAATATTAGGGCATAATCTGCAGGCGGGTTCTACAAAAATTATCGGCACAGGGAATGGAGAAACCATCGCATTTTCCCATACAACAAAGTTTGAGATATATCACCCCTTCTCTTTCAAGCTTGTATATACGATCAAAGATACCCCTATAGACTTCATGCCGAACTTGCACGTCCTTCTTCTTGGAGTAAACAGTTTTCTCGGCAAGTTAATCCTGAATATAGACTATCCAGGTAAGATCTTTTCAGTCAGTTATCCATTAAAAGCCGCGAAAAAGAAAAAATCTGTTATTTAGTTGTAACCAGGAAATGCTGCAGCCCGGTTTATTTCCCCCGATGCTTATTTTTGCGATATCCTTTGACCGGCCTGTTTCAAGCAGGCACCGCCTTTCCCGGGAGGTATCAAGGAAAGTCCGGCGCTTTATGGCTTGGAGCTTCGGAAAATCCGGTCAAAATGATAATGAAATGCAAGCTTTTGCGCATGATATGAATTTACCGGGTGTGAACAGATTTGTTCCCGCCTGCCATTAATAATTTACCATAAAATCCCTGATATGGAAGCTCGCGAGCCGGGCCGGAGATCAGCAGGAGTGACAAGGACGATAAGGGTTGATATGGCTTTAATCGCTGTGCGTGACGTGTGCTGGGGCTTTGGTAACGCTCCACTGCTCGAAAATGTTAATCTTCAAATCGAAAAAGGTCAGCGTATCTGCCTGCTGGGCAGAAACGGCGTGGGCAAAACCTCACTGCTCAAGCTTTTGTGCGGCGCTATTCCGCCCGACAGCGGCGATATCTGGCGTCAGCAGGGCATCGCCATTGCGGCCCTGGAACAGGAGGTGCCTTCCGGATCCGACGGCACGATCTTCGAAACGGTGGCCATGGGTCTCGGTGAAAAGGGGAAGGCGCTGGCGGAACAGAACCGCATCTCAAAACTGTCCAAGGCCGAAAGCGGCAGCAACCATCTCCAAACGAGAGATTCTCTGCAGCAGGGGATGAACGCCCCCGGCGGGTTGACAGTATTGAAAAAAACCATAGAAAGCGTTTTGTCCCGGACAGGCCTTGATCCTGAAAGCAGGTTTTCCGACCTTTCCGCGGGCATGAAGCGGCGAACGCTTTTCGCCCGCGCCCTGGCTCAGGAACCCGACCTGCTTTTGCTGGATGAACCTACAAACCATCTTGACATCGATGCCATCATCTGGATGGAAGAGTATATCCTGCGCCATGTAAAGACCCTGCTTTTCATTACCCACG
>CAZOEH010000228.1:0-5457 GCA_964578785.1 uncultured Desulfonema sp.
TTCAAGTTAAAATGTTAAAAACGTCCCCTATTTACACCCCGGTATTATTCAAGTTAAAATGTTAAAAACGTCCCCTATTTACACCCATATAGAGGTTAGACAAAAAATGGCCCAAAGACCATATAAAAAATCTTTAAAATAAATACTCTTTTTCTCCAGCAGTAAAAGAAACACACCCCAAGCTTGTTTCAATTGGTACAAGTGGATTACCTTCGAATTCAGATTTATACTTTGCAAAGTACATAGAAAGATTAAACTCACATGAAGATAGTATCAAAGTCACACGAGGCAATTTACAATATTTTTTTGGTATGGGATGCCGGCATTCCATGAACGAAATATTAAAAGTAATGAAAGGTGTTAAACGCTCTTCTACATCGACATTATGGTCATTGAAAGATATAAATGGCATTTTAAGGCTCTCAGTGACCATTTCTTGGTGAACATAGTATTGGGCATGTCGATCTGGGTTTTTCCAACAACAACGCTTTGCAAGATCAACTTTAATCGGATCAGATTTGGTCGGCGGTTTATTTTTTGAATGATATGTCATCAAAATATTAGGTTCGTCACGTTGGGAATGAAGAGTCACATGATCACCGTCCCTCTCTAAGAGCGAAATGATAAGCTGGTGTTTCATGTCGATTACTTTAACCACAGCACACTCACGACCGAGGTAATTTACGCAGATTAATGTATTCTTCTTAGTCATGTCTTGTCTAACGAAAAAATCAGCCGGAGCGAAGCGATCGGCTGTATTGGCCTTGTTGGGCTTTTATATAAAAGTGTTACCCATGTACCCAGAACAATCTGTTACCTATGTTCCCGTTCGCTTATTTGCTAATAATTTAAATTTCTCATTAATTTTTTTTGCATGAGTTAATTGCTTTTTAATACCAGCCATACTCTTAATTTTATAGCACTCATAAATAGGATCATTTTCGAGCAGATAAGTTTGAAAATCATAAGTTTGCGTAGCCAATTTTGCTGCTAATAACTCTCTATGCTCAGTTTTTTCCGGCATCCAGGATTTAACACTTGCCTCGTTATTATATTTTTTTACGGCCCCATTTTCATGATAAAAGATACAGCCTTTCCCTTGGTCCCAATTTAAGGAATTCTGCCTTACGTAATCATTATCATAATACTCATTCATAATTTCATTGCCAAGCTCATCTCTATTAAAAACAGGCTGATACAATTGGACGCAATGATTCATAATTGATTTACGTATTAGAGGGTATATTATTCTTTTTTTACCATTATCTATATCTATTTCATATTTCTGACTTTCATTTTGATAAGTCATCTTTTTTGCGTATGGGAAGCCGAGCCTTCTTGAGAAAAGAAAAAAAGTTGAAAGATTGAAGAAGTGATAACTATTAATCACCAATGTATAACATGTTGGTGAATATTGAAATGATGGCGTGTTTGCGCCTATGAAACCGACGCCCTCAGCAGTGTCATCGGATTTATAGACTGCGACCATTCTATCGTACAAGCCTGTTCTTTTTGATATATGGTATTTGGGGCTAATTTCTAATATATTTTTATCTAAGTAATAATACGCAAGCCATAAACCTACCCTTATTTTGTCTAACCACTCTAAAAAAACACTGATCTCATTTCCGGATAACGAATCGTCGTTTAATATTCTTTCAACTATTGGTTTGGCTGTAGATTCTAATCGTCCAAATTTCGTATTACACTCCTCACATGAAGGAAATTTAAATTGATTATAAGAAAATGAATGCGTTTCTATACCAGGCTTTCTCCAATCTATACCGAAACTGACTTTTCGCTTTGGATCACCAGTCATTTTCAGAAGCCACTGAGGTATAATATGTTCCAAGTTCTTTGATTGTGGCTTATCGCCACAGAAAATACAAAATTTATCCATTGCTCATTTTTCTATGCCGAACGTAGTGCTTGTGGGGCGCGCAGCTTTTTGCGCGTCCCTACCAGCAGATTGTTATACAATTTTCAGAAAAGCTTTTTTATGATTTCGTTTTCATATTTTTCAATATCTATTTTGTTTATCATGTTCACAATCAGATCAGCTTTCCAAATATGCCCAAGCTCCAACGAACTACTAATTTTTATCCCCTTTTCTGAGTCTTTTTGAGCTAACTCTTCAAGATATTTTGCCTCTGTAACCATTTGCATACTTGCATATATCCCTAAAAACATTCTGACTTGCCCCACCGTGGTTGGACCATCAACTGTTTGATAAGCTCCATTTGCTACGGCAAATGCTGGGGAACCTGACATTCCAGGAAAAGCAGAAATATCAATTAACATTAATGGTTTATCATCAAAGTTGTATGAGGGCTCAGTTGCAATGGTTCCCGTTTTCCAAATTGGTAGCCAATTCTTCTGATCAAAAAAACCGTACGGGTAACCCGTTAGGGTAATTGTAGAAGTCGGCCTAATTTTCATATTGCTTTTAGTCCAACCTTCTGTAATCCCATAAACGGCTACATCTTTTGTAAATATTGACAACATTGGGATGGCTGCGACATCAGCCTCAGGATAATCATTGCTCGTTAACCATATTTCTTTACGGTCTTTTGTATAGAGGGGAATCCGGATTTCTTTTACATCCCCAGGATTCTTTGGATCCTTATGAAAATAAAATTTAATATTATCTCCCTTGGGGGTTTTAGAGGTGTTAGGCGTGTTACCAGTTAACACATGATAATTTGTAACTAAAAATATAATTTGCATCTTATCCTTGACTAAAGCGTAATAGAAACCTGTTCCCTGGGAGATTACATTTTCACCTTTGAGCAAAATAATGGGCGTTGTAATGAGGGAAACATGTTCAATATCTTGTGCTTTTGCGGACATGGCAAACCCCACTATGAGAAATATAAGTATTTTTACAGTAATTTTTTTCATGATGTATAACGAACAAGTTATTATATCGTTTTGTGTATATTATCAAAAATGCGGTTTGATATTAGCAAGATACACATTATTGTCAATAAAACGGTACGAGTATAAATTGATTTTGCCGTTTATTGCGGTATAAAACGCAATTATTAGATGATATACCGCAAAGGGATATTAAGGTATATATTCTATGCGTTCGTCAGAACGCATGGGAATTTTGACTGGATCGTTGATCAGAATGGCTGCCATATCCGGCGTGATGCATCGGAAAAACATCGTGTTTCTTCCCTTGGTATATGGAAGTACAAGGCAAAATAATTAACGGTCTTGGGGCTTAACACCCTGCTCTCGGTGATGATTTTTTTGAGGAATTTCTCTCCCAGCCAGTTTGTCAGCGCTTTTATTTCCTCTTCCGTTCCGAATTCGAGGATTCTTTCAGCAATAACACGCCCATCCCTTGCCGGATCAACATCTCTCTTATCCCAGAAGAGGGACTTCCTTGCGGTCAATATCTTGATAATTTCCGTGTTATCAGTTTTGGTCATGGATAATTCTTCTTTCCCAGCCTTTTTATGTTATTGAATATATCACAAAAATGATATCCATGTCCATACTTTAAACGGTCTCAAAGAGTCATCGCAATAAGTGCAGCGCCAATTGCTCCGGTTAACTGGGCCTTTTCGGAAACTTCTATCGGCTTGCCGGTCTTAACCTCCAGCGCCCTTACAACACCTATATTTTTTGCCACCCCTCCGGTCATCATAACGGGCGAAGTAAGGCCCAGCCTGCCGGCCATAGCCGCCACCCTTGAGCCTATTGATTCATGGATTCCCGCTATTATGTTTTTCCGCTTTTCGCCTTTAGCGATAAGCGATATCACTTCAGATTCGGCGAACACCGTGCAGAGACTGCTTATTCTGGCCGGATTATCCGCCTCGAGAGACATTTTCCCGAAATCATTAATATCTACTTCAAGCGCCCTTGCCATAACTTCAAGAAACCTGCCTGTTCCCGCGGCGCACTTGTCGTTCATGGCGAAGTCTTTGACTCTTCCGGTTTCATCCATGACTATGGCCTTGCTGTCCTGTCCTCCGATATCTATCACGGACCTAACAGCCGGATTAAGAAAATGGGCGCCGGCGGCATGACACGTTATCTCCGTGATGCTCTTTCCCGCAAAGGTTACACTGTTTCTTCCATATCCTGTGGCAACAATTCCGCCGATATCGGATCTTGAGATACCGGCTTCGGATAGTATTTTTCCGAAAACGTTTTCACCGGCATTTCTCGCGTTATAGCCCGTTATGACAACCGCGGTAGATAAAAGCTTCCCGTCTTCGACCAGGGCGGCCTTCGCGGTTATCGATCCGACATCAATACCTGCTGTAATCATATATCTTCACCCCGCCTTTAATACTTCCATGAATGCGTCTATTCTTGTTTCGATCTGGCTTTCCGAAAAACTCCTTTCATCAACCATATCAGCCTCTATCATCAGGGTCGGAATTTTCCTTTTCTCCTGAACAATCCGCTGAATATCATACTGGCCGAGAGAATAAGGCTTGCAGCTTCTGTTTGAGTGCATTACAAGGCCGTCAGCATCATATTTATCTATCATCTCTATAACAGTCTCGGCCATCTCATCAACGCCTATATTAAGGTATATCCTTGAATATCCTTCGGCCATCGTCCCCAGAAAATCGTTTTCATTTATATATTTCAATGATCCGCACCAGGCCGAAGTATAAGTATCGGCGACAAGACAGGCATCATGGGCGGCAAACTTGTCGGAAAGCCATTTTGTCCTGTACCATATGGGAAGGTTATCCCACAGGAGCCTGTACTTTTCATTCGGAACAGCGCTGATCCCGGAAGCTATTCTCTCCTTCATCTCCTCAAGCAGCCCGGTGTAATAATCGACGACAACACTTGTTCCCCGGAGAGTTACTATCAGTGCAAGGTGAAAAAACGCATCGAATGCGCTCATGGGCGCCGGTTTATGCTCAGCCGTATCAAGCACGGCCTGCCACAGGCGCTGACCCTGCACGGAAAGCTTCCCGACCTCGGCCATTCTGTCATAATCATATTTTTTCCCGCAGACCGTCTCCAGAAACTTTATATATTCGTCCACCTGTTTTCTCACATATTTTCTTGCTTCATCTGAAGATCCTGTATGCGCGAACGGAGTATCGAGGATAAAGAGCGGAACGTTGAAATATCTGGCCTGGACTTCATACCATTTCAATACCGTCCCGCAGATGTTATTGCAGCATACAAGCATGTCAGGCCTGGGCAGCCCTCCTATGGGACCACCGTTTACCGGGGCGCAGGCTATGTCGGCTCTGGCATAGGAACAGAGATCTCTCGAATACCCCATCTCTTCGGATTTTTCGCAAAGGGCGATGCCCATTTTGGAGGCTCCTATCATGGCGCCGTGATTTTCCGGATACACAGGTATGATATCCATTACTATCAGAGGTTCAACAGGACCGCCGCTTGTTATCCATGCGACTTTCTTCCCGGTCTGTTCGGCAGTCTTGGCCTCCATATAGTAATTGGTCA
>CAZOEH010000229.1:0-5455 GCA_964578785.1 uncultured Desulfonema sp.
TCATTTTATATCAAACTTAACAGAGTGAAAGACTTATGGTTTAACAGCAATATCGCCGATATTTATTTAACCCATACAATTAAATACGACACCCTGAAAAAAATTTATACCGTTTCACGACCATGGAAAAACAGTGAACCGGTCGTTACCGAATCATTTAAAGAAGCTCAGGAACTGATGACTCAGATTGACGGATTAAAAATTGTTCAGTTAAACAGGCTGGAAAAAAACGGTCATTATCAGATAGAGACCAAAGCAGAAGTCAGCAAACTAACCCTGCCGTTTTACCTCCATTATGTTTTTCTGTTTGTTTCTCTGTGGGACTTTGAAACCGATTGGTATTTAATAGACTTTGTCTTTTAAGCCGTCGTTCAGGAATAATCGTGACAATAATAATACTGCGGCATAAATAGTAGTAACAAAAGAGTCAGAAATGTAATGGTTATTTCGTAACCCCGATTAACGGGGTATGTAAGCTTCCGGAATTATTTCCTGCCGCTCTTTTCAGTATATCCTCCTGAGGGATATAAAAATGCAGCAAATAATTTCTAACTTACCAACAGATCCTAAGGTCCGGTTATTGAACGTCTCCTCTTAAAAAACAGATATGAATAACAAATCACCCTCCAATAGATATTCCACAGACTCCTCACAGGAAAGCTTCAGACGTAAAAGAGAAGGCGTTATAATCATTGCAATAATATTTATTGTTGCATTCTTAACATTCCTTGAAAACAGAATCGTTAAATTCGGAACGGATATACCTGTATCAAACACCGTCCTGATGTTTATCCTGATCAATATAAATTTATTATTGCTCATCCTTTTGATATTTCTGGTATTCAGAAACCTCTTTAAACTTCTTTACGACAGAAAAAAGAAGGCCATGGGAGCAAAGCTCCGCACAAAACTTGTCATAGCTTTCGGTACCATGACACTTTTACCCACAATAATATTATTTTTCTTTTCAATCAGCTTTATAACCACAAGTATTGAATTCTGGTTCAATGTTCCGGTTGAGCAGGCGCTTGAAAATTCACTTGATGTCGGACGATACTATTATGACCGTATTGAAGACAACAACAGGTTTTATCTGGAAAGAATTTCGTATCAAATCAACTCCAAAAAACTCATAGATCCACTTAAACAAAATTCTCTTTCCCAATATCTGGCGGTTGTTCAAAGGTCATTCAATATAAATGCTATCGAATTATATAACAGTGAGTTCAAACGAATCTCTTTTGCACTTGCACCAGAGCTTGATAATCTCCCTTTAGATACAATTACTCCCGATAATATTCGAAAAGATATGTCTCCTAAAAATGTTCGGATCATCACCGAAAAGATATCCCAGGGAGAGCTTGTAAGGATTATCGGGACAGTACCTTTCGGAGTTCAGCCCAATTATGCAGACGGGTATATCGTTTTGACAACCCTGATTTCCAATCATCTTTCCAATAAGATGAAATCCATTTCCCTTGGTTTTGAAGAATACCAGCAAATCAAATTAGTAAAAAAACCGATTCAGATTTCATATTATATATTACTCTCTATCGTTGCATTGCTTGTACTTTTTTGTGCCATCTGGTTCGGTTTTTATCTTGCTAAATCAATCACTATCCCCATTATGGAGCTGGCCGAAGGAACACGGCGAGTCGCTGAAGGAGATCTTGGTTTCAGCATCAATATAAAAGCGGATGATGAAATAGGAAGCCTTGTCGACTCATTTAATAAAATGACAAAAGATCTCCGAACCGGCCGGGAACAACTTGAGCTTTCGGCAAAAATGCTTGGGCAGCAGAACATCGAGATTGAAGAAAGACGAAGATATATGGAAATCGTATTAAAAAACATCTCGACAGGAGTTATAACACTTGACGCTGACGGAATCATAACAACAATAAACAAGTCGGCAGAAAAGATGCTTAATCTTGAGCCAAATGAAATTATAGGGAAAAGCTATAAAACACTATTAAAAGACCAGCATCTTAACCTTGCCGATGAAATAATGGAAAGTCTCGCAGTATCAAAAGATAATACCGTTGAATTACCTCTGAGCCTTTCAATCGGGGAAAGACGCCGCAGTTTTCTCATAAATGTCAATGCATTAAAAGATGATTCCGAGCGGCACGTGGGGTTGGTTATGGTTTTTGACGACCTGACCGAACTTGAGAAAGCCCAGAGGATGGCTGCATGGCGGGAGGTGGCTCGGCGGATAGCTCACGAAGTAAAAAACCCCCTTACTCCTATTAAATTGTCCGCCCAGCGGATTAAGCGTAAGTATTCAAAACAGATCAACGAGCCGGTATTTGAAGAATGTACCAAAATGATTATAGATCATGTCGATTTAATCAAAAACATAGTTAATGAATTTTCATCATTTGCGAGATTTCCTGCTGCAAATCCGGTCCCGTGTGATTTACCTCCCATTATCCGGGAAACTGTTGCGCTTTACAAAGAAGGTCATCAAAAAATTGTTTTCGGTATAAATATTCCCGATAACATACCACGCCTTAATCTTGACAGGCAGCAGATAAAACAGGCTATGATCAATCTGGTTGATAATGCGGTTGCTGCAATTAAAGATCACGGCAATGTTGTTATTACTCTTAGGCATGATAATGAATTAAAAACAGTCAGTATTGAAGTTGCTGATGATGGTGCCGGCGTATCAGAAGAAGACAAGTCGCGGCTTTTTGAGCCGAATTTTTCAACAAAAAAAACCGGGTCCGGCCTTGGGCTGACTATAGTTAACACAATTATTGACGACCACAAAGGCATAATCCAGGTTCAGGATAATTACCCGAAAGGAACTAAATTTATCATTGAGCTTCCTGTAATTTAACCCTGTTTTTTTATAAAACGTTCGTATATTATTTTTTACAAAATAATCATTCGGCATAATCTGATTAAAGGAATAAAAATAATGTTTCCATCCATATTGATTGTTGATGACGAACCGTCAATTCTTAAATCATTAAGCGGCCTCCTCGCCGATGAAGGCTTTGAAGTCATGACAGCTTCGAACGGGTATGAAGGGTTGAAGATTATCGACAAGGAATCACCTGATCTGGTTCTTCTGGACATATGGATGCCGGGTATAGACGGCATTGAAACGTTAAAACAGATTAAAAAAGAAAATCCTTATATTCAGGTTATAGTTATTACTGGTCACGGTAATATCGAAACTGCTGTAAAAGCAACAAAACTCGGAGCATATGATTTAATAGAAAAGCCCCTGTCAATAGACAAGATAATAGTGGCGATCAGTAATGCGCTGAATTTCAGGCGTCTGGAAGAAGAAAACAGATACCTCAGGAAAAAAACTATCGAAAAACATTCAATAAACGGCACCAGTCCCCCAATAGTAGAATTGAAGAAAAAGATAGCTGTTGTTGCTCCGACAGATGCGTGGGTACTGATTACAGGTGAGAACGGCACGGGCAAAGAGCTGGTTGCTCGCACAATTTACCAGCTAAGCGCCCGGATTGAAGAACCGTTTATAACTGTTGATTGCGCAACCATTCCGGAAGAATTTATAGAAAGCGAACTTTTTGGACACGAAAAGGGAGTATTCACCGAAGAAACCGCTAAAAAAAGGGGAAAATTCGAATTGGCCGATAATGGAACCATTTTTCTTGACGATATAGGTGACATGAGTTTAAAAACACAGGCAAAAATATTGAGGATCCTGCAGGAAAAGAAATTTCAGAGAGTTGGCGGAAGAAGGACTATAAATGTAAATGTTAGGATAATTGCAGCGAGCAACAAATCCCTTGAAAAAGAAATCGAAAAAGGAACTTTCAGGGAAGATCTCTATTATCGGCTTAATGTAGTTCCTATAGAGGTTCCTCCTTTAAGAGCCCGGAAAGAGGATATACCTGTTTTAATCGATACTTTTTTCGCCGAATGCTCCAAACAATTTAAAAGCGAAAAGAAGACTCTTTCACCTAAAGCCCTTGAATTATTATGCGGCTATTCCTGGCCGGGAAATGTAAGAGAGTTGAAGAACTTTGTTCAGCAAACCGCCATAATGGTTGAAAAAAACGTAGTCGGTGTTTCTGATATTCCTGACCAGTATAAATCTTCTGTTAAAGAAGAAGCTGAATCGCCCGAACAGGAATTTTTCCAGATTGATAGTTTGAAAAACGCCAAAAAAGCTTTCGAAAAAGAATTTATTAAAAGAAAGCTTTCTGAAAATGAAAAGAATATTTCAAAAACAGCTAAGAAAATCGATGTAGGGCGGAGTTATCTTCACAAAAAATTAAAGCATCTGAAATCCAATGGGCTTGAGGATAATAAGCGGTAATTTAAAAGGTAAAAAGCTTTTCTCGCCAAAAGGCGTCAGGATAAGGCCTACAGCGGATCGATTAAGAGAAAGTATTTTCAGCATTCTTTCCACTCGTGTTTCCGGTTCAGTAGTCCTTGACCTTTTTGCGGGAACCGGGGCTCTGGGCATTGAGGCTCTGAGCAGAGGAGCATCCTTCGCATTCTTTATCGATAATGATAAAGAGGCTCTATCAATCATCAAAAAAAATGTTGAGATTTGCGGACTCAGCGACAGAATTAAAATAGCGGGATTAAATATTGAAAGAACATTTATTGATTTAAGGGGTGAGATTCCCTGTGTAAATCTTGTTTTCATGGATCCTCCCTATAATAAAAATTTGATCAGACCGGCTTTGGCAAACTTGCCAGGAAGCCATCTTCTCGAAAAAGATGCCCTGCTGGTAATCGAACATGATATACTTGAAATTGTCCCCGAAGACATTCCAGGTTATAAAATTGAAGATCAAAGAAGATACGGGAAAACCCTTGTTTCGTTTATAAAATATATGATATGAAATATATTACTATGCAAAGGTCTCGGATAACCATAATCAACCATATAGGATAATAAAATCAATGAAAAGAATTGCTGTTTATCCCGGTTCTTTTGACCCAGTTACAAACGGTCATATTGATATTCTCGCAAGAGGTCTTAAGCTTTTCGACAAAATAATAGTTGCCATTTTACATAACCCGGGCAAGGAATCTTTATTTACCGTGGATGAACGGATAAAAATGCTGAAAGTGAGTTTAAAAAAAATCAACAATGTTGAAATAGACACATTTGACGGACTTCTTGTGGATTATGCAGCAAAGAGAAAAAGTCACGCAATTCTTCGCGGAATGCGCGCAGTATCCGATTTTGAATATGAATTCCAGCTTGCCCTTATGAACCGGCGCCTAGACAGGGAAATTCAGACTGTTTTTCTTATGACCGGTTTGAGATGGATTTTTACAAGTTCCTCAATAATAAAAGAAGCGGCCCGTTTTGGAGGAAATATAAACGGTATGGTTCCTCCCATAGTAAATCAGAGACTGAAAGAGAAATTTGGTTTTAATTCCAGGTGAAACACTCTGCAACAAGCAGCGGGGTGTAAAGCTTGATGTTTCGGCTCAAAAACATAAT
>CAZOEH010000230.1:0-5424 GCA_964578785.1 uncultured Desulfonema sp.
AGACCACAAACCATAGACCAGAGACCACAAACCATAGACCAGAGACCACAAACCACAAACCAGAGACCAGAGACCAGAGACCAGAGACTTAACGCCATCGGTCATAAGACGAATGGTGAATAACCTTTAATCCCGTCAATCCTGTTGATCCTGTCTGAAAAGCTTCGCGTCCTTTGCGCCGCGGTTCATATTCTTTGATGAATCTCTTGAAATTTGGAACATGTTATGTCATTCTTTACTATAAAGTTCGTAAAAATTATTAAATGGTGAAATATGAATGTAGCAGATAAAATATGTGAAAAAGCCAGAGATCTTCCGGAGCCGTTAGCAAAAGAGGTACTTGAGTTTATCGAGCGGATTTATTCAGTGCAGGATATCGGTGTTGAGGAACTGAAAAAGGCTCAGGTGTCGGTAATGAAACGGATTTGGGAAAATAAAGAGGACAATGTTTGGAATGAGCTATAGCCCCAAATATTTGCCTCGGCAGAGCTGGATTCGCTGTGACAAACTCTTTACCCTAAGTGGGTCGATAGTAGTAAGGCATTACGGAAGCCTTAACAGCACTGCCTTCAGTATGGTCAGAGAAAAGATCTGTGGTTATCTTGGCTGCAAATGAAACCAGCAACTCTCACTTGCTTCCTTAGCGTTCTTTGCGCCTTCGCGATTCAAATTCAAAACACAACTCAATTTTCAGTATTAAAAAGGGTTGGCAGTGATAAAATTTCTTGCGGATGCAAATGTTGAAAAAAAAATTATAGAACGTCTTTTAAGATTTGGGTTCGATGTTAAATGGATTCCGGATTATAACTGCGAAATGGATGATGTAGCCCTTTTAACAATGGCAAATAATGAGAAACGAATATTAATAACTAATGACAAAGATTTCGGTGAATTAGTTTTCTTAAAGAAGCAAATTTCCATTGGGATAATTCTTATAAGAGTAAAGGGGCAAGATACTAAAGAAAAAGTGGAATTGGTAGAAAAATTGATTTTGAATTACAAGGAAAAAATACCGAACCACTTTTCAATTATAACCAGTAAAAAATTCAGGTTTATGCCGCTGGAGGATATAATATGAACGAAGAAACTCTGCTTCAAAGAATTACAATAGATTCAAACATCATGTTGGGCAAACCGGTTATTAAAGGGACCCGACTTACAGTAGAGCTTATCGTAGAAAAATTGGCTTACGGAGCAACATATAGAGATTTAAAAGAGGACTATCCTTTTATTGCCGAAGAAGATATCCGTTCAGCTCTCTTATATGCCGCAAAGTGTTTATCCCGGGAGGAGGTCTACGCAGCCTGATGTGTGTTATTCGGCTCTTCAATAGTGGAGCCGCCGGAAGGCAGGCGATGGCTTATTGCCTGTCCGACTTCAGGCCGGCTGGCAACTAATCCTGTCAATCCCTGGCCCAGACCTGGTTTGTCAGGTATAGAGCATCCCACAGGTGAGTCGCGCCAGGGCGGGCCTGTTGATCCTGTCTAAAATGAAAGCGAAAAACCAGAGACAAGAAACCAGAGACCCGAAACCAATAATTAAGGAGAATGATGATGAATGCTGTACTAAAGTATGTGGCCTTTTTAGGAATTGTGCTTTTTACCGCCCAGGCGGGCGCTGCGGATACGGATTTGATTAAGACCCAGAAAGACAAGGTCAGCTATGGGCTCGGGGTAGATATGGCGCGAAACTTCACGCGGATAGGAATGGAGCTTAACGCGGACATCCTGATGAAGGGTTTCAAAGACGCCCTTGCCGGCGAAAAACTTCTCATGACCGAAGAGGACATGCGCGCAACCCTGAACATGTATCAGATGGAACTGAGAGACAAGCATATGCAGGCCATGAAAGCGCAGGGGGAAATTAACAAGAAAGAAGGCGACGCTTTCCTGGCGGAGAACAAAAAGAAAGAAGGCATTGCTGCCCTCCCAAGCGGCTTGCAATACAAGATTCTCAAGGCCGGAGTAGGTAAAAAACCGAAGGACACCGATACTGTAGAATGCCGTTACCGGGGAACGCTTATAAACGGAACAGAATTCGACAATTCCGAGCGGACCGGAAAACCTGCTACATTCAGAGTCGCTGGAGTTATTCCCGGTTGGACAGAGGCTCTGAAACTTATGCCGGTGGGCTCAAAATGGCAGCTCTTCGTCCCGTCTGAACTGGCTTACGGAACACGGGGCGCGGGCGCTCAGATCGGGCCCAATGCCACGCTCATCTTCGAGGTGGAGCTCCTCGCCATCAAATGAATTCAGATTGATCTCTGATTAGCTCCGCAGATAATATATATCATGAATGCCTTTTTTGCGGGAGGTAACCGGCTCATTATGATTACGCGGAAAAATATAAAAAGAATTGAAAAACTGGCCGAGGCTTTAAAAGAGCATAGAAATCAAGGCCGAAAAATTGTTCATTGCCACGGTATCTTTGACATTCTCCACATCGGCCATATTCGCTATTTAGAGCAGGCAAAGCAGCTGGGGGATGTTCTTGTAGTCACGGTAACTCCTGATCGATATGTTGATAGAGGACCGGTAAGACCTGTATTCAACGAAGCGCTGCGAGCCGAATCCATTGCATCGCTGAACTTTGTTGACTATGTTGCCGTTAATCAGTGGCCTACGGCTGTTGAGGCGCTCCGCCTGATTAAGCCGGACTTTTATGTGAGGGGCGCTGATTTTAAAAATCGCCTCCCTGATACAACAGGGGCTATCGCAATGGAAGAGGCTGTTGTAAGCGAGATAGAGGCAACTCTGGCTTATACAGATGATATCCATTTCAGTTCCAGTGATTTAATAAACCGGTATCTTTCCGGATTTTCAGAGGACGTAAAGGATTATCTGAGTGTCTTTCAGCACCGTTATAAATGTGAGCAGATTCTGCAAGCTATAGACAATATGTCGGCGCTGAATGTACTTGTCATCGGCGACACCATTCTTGATGAATATCAGTATTGTGAAGCTATAGGAAAATCATCGAAAGATCCCGTTCTCGCTTTAAAATACCAGTCACATGATCTTTTTGCCGGCGGTGTTTTAGCCGTTGCAAACCACGTTGCAAATTTTGCCAATTCGGTAAAGCTTATTACGGTGATTGGTGAAAGGGACAGTTATGAAGATTTTATTCGTTCCCAGCTTGAATCGAACATTGATCCATATTTTATCGTTCAGGATAACGCCCCCACCCTTATTAAACGGCGATTTATAGAAGGCTATTCACTCAACAAGCTGCTTGAAGTATATGTAATGGACAATTCCGGGTTGAATGTTCAGAAAAACAAACAATTGTGCCAATGGGTTAAGGAGCACGCCGCCGATTACGACCTGGTCATCGCGGCTGATTTCGGGCATGGCGCTATCAGCGAGGAATTGGTAAGGACGTTGGCCGATTATTCGCCGTTTCTTGCTGTCAACACCCAGGCAAACGCAGGCAATCGTGGATTTCATACCATTTCCAGATATCCGCGAGCCGACTTTGCCTGTATTGCGGAGCATGAAATCAGGCTTGAGACCCGGCAACTCAACGGCGATATAAAATCAATGATGGAAACTATAGCTCAAAATTTGAAATGCAGGCAATTCGTCGTTACAAGAGGTCGCAGAGGAGCGCTGCTGAGAAGTCCCATGGGCGGTGATTTTATCGAAGTGCCCTCGTTCGCGCAAAATATTGTTGATCGTGTAGGAGCGGGCGATGCTTTTTTTGCCATTACTTCCCTTGCCGCAGCACAATCAGCACCGGCAGAAATGATCGGGTTCATAGGTAATGTCGCGGGTTCGTTAGCCGTTGAGATACTTGGAAACAAAAAAGCCATCAGCAGGCAAAGTACGCAAAAGTTTATTACCAATCTTTTGAGATAAAAAAAATACGGATGAAAGCCATTTTACTGACCGCCGGCTTCGGAAGCCGCCTGAGACCTATAACAGATGTTTTACCCAAGTGTCTCCTGCCCATCAATGCCAGGCCCCTTCTGGAATACTGGTTTTCAATGCTTTCCGGCGCAGGAGTAACATCAATATTGATTAATCTGCATTATCTCCCGCAAATCATGAAGGAATGGGTCCAACTTTCCGAATATGCTTCAAACATAAAAATGGTTTACGAGGAGTCCCTGCTTGGGACGGGAGGCACGCTGCTTCAAAACAGGGATTTTACGGGGGATGAACCTGTCATGCTGATCCATGCAGATAACCTCTGCTCAACGGATATCAAGGCATATATCGATGCTCATAAAAACCGTCCGCGCGGCACAGAGATAACCATGATGACGTTTGATACCCCCACACCGGAAACATGCGGAATTATAGAAACTGACAATTCAGGCATCGTCCGGGCTTTTTACGAAAAAGTTGCCGACCCGCCCGGAAAGCGTGCCAATGCCGCCGTTTACATTGTAGAACCCTCAGTAACGGATTATTTAATCTCATTAAATAAATCGTTCATTGACTTCAGCACGGAAGTCCTGCCTCATTTCCTCGGGAGAATTTTTACTTTCCACAACACCAATTATCACAGGGACATCGGAAATCCTCAGAGTTACTTAACGGCTCAGATCGAGTATCCACAGACATCAGCTATATTTGACAGACAAAACGGGTGGATGACATGGTGTAAAAAAAATATCGATATGTTAAGCAACGATTTCTTAAAAGCTGTCGCATCCGCGTATCATGCGGATATTATCGATGCAGACCAATGTGTTGCCGGTCGAATGGACAATTTAATCATCAACAGGGATAAGACTATAATTATTAATTGCCGGGAGATGAAAAATCAGGTAGAGAAATTAATCAAATTCATAGACACCAGCAGATTGAATAAAGCTGATATGATTATTTTTTTCAGGGAAGTATCCTGCAATTTTTCATCCAGAGCTTTATTTGAAGAAACTCAACTGAAAAGCATAGCTCTTTATGCAACCTGACTATTCTATCAAACCGTATGGAAAAAGGATCTGAGCAGTAAATGGAAAAAATTATTGTTATAGGGAGCAACTCTTTTTCCGGGGCTCAATTCGTCGATTACGTTCTTGAACAGGGATTGGAGGTTATCGCTATCAGCCGGTCTCCTGAACCGCATTCCGTATTTCTTCCTTATAAGAAAAGAGATGCCGCGCCTGTTCGCTTCTTCAAATGCGATCTGAATAACGATCTCCCCGCGATTGTTAACGTTGTAAGGGATTTCCATCCCGATTATATCGTAAATTTTGCCGCCCAGAGTATGGTGGCGGAAAGCTGGCATAATCCGGAACACTGGTTTCAGACCAATGTGGTGGCTACTATAAAATTTCATGACCATTTGAGAAAATGCGATTTTCTGAAAAAATACGTGCACGTTTCCACACCCGAAGTTTACGGAACCTGCGAGGGAGTTGTCAAAGAAAACACGTATTATCGCCCCAGTACGCCCTACGCAGTTTCCCGCGCC
>CAZOEH010000231.1:0-5393 GCA_964578785.1 uncultured Desulfonema sp.
CCGGTAGTATTGAAAGAACTGGGTTATGAGAATCTTATCGTTACCAAAAAATAAACCGGGACTTTTTTAGCTTATTCCGGGAATTATATTCGCCGTTGATCAGGCGCTCTATTATTTAAGGGATAGAAACAAAGAGGCTGAACCTAAAACTGCATAGGCCATCTCCCTTCGCTATTATATACCGTCTTAGGCGAGCTAATGAGGAGTGGTGGTTGGGAATTCAACCGGGACATATTGAAAATTACATTGCCAGCCAAAGATGAGATACCGTTATCGGGCAAGCTTGGCCAAGGCTTTCCGGCCACTGAAAATCCCTATTGTGGCCTGAACGATATATCGCATATCCATCAACTGCATAATGTTTAGTCGTCTTCAGGGCAGCGCTCTTTTTATCATCAAGAACAGATGCAAGCTTACTAAATGAACAAGGGCCCTTTACATACCCAACCATAAGAGCATCCTGCATGGCCCAGGCATAGTCGCCATTCACAAATCGTACCAGCCCTTTGTTGCAGTAGCAGGACAAAATCGGATGTTTAAGGTCAACGGGTTTGCATTCCACAAAGAGGCCATCTTGATCGCTGAGAATAGGAAGTTGATCCCGTTTTAGATCGAAGAAAATATCAGGCATCTTGTCGGGATGTCTCTTGTTGACGTTTGTAATCTTTGGCTCCCGGCTCACCTTGCCAAACAGAGCGCAGTTGAATCCATAAACTTCACCTTTTTTTCGCAATCGGTTTTCAATGATCTCAACCAGCAACTGTGTAATGGTATCTTCATTGGCTGAGTACAGGAGAAAACCGGAGGGTGGATTTTCTACGAGCAACTGCCATCCCCTTTTGATTACATTGCATAGAAGCAAAATTGTACGCTTTGGAATTGGCGGATGGGGTAATGTGTACTTTATGCCGTGCGTAAAAAAGCCGATCGCCATCAGCTTCTCCTCATAGGGAACGCATCAAGATGATGGCGCAGAATATCCAAAGCGCAAAGACGGGCACGACTTAACGTCCAATACCGGTATTGGCCGATTATCCCAACAAGCAGACATCCTTCTTCGTGAACAACGACTTTACTGCAGCCTGTTTTGTTGGCTGCTTCGGTGATTTGTGAAATCAGTCTTTTTTGTGTTGATTGGGTTAGGCTTACGGAAGCGGTGGGTGAAGAAACTGCAAAGAAATGCCATGGCGAAAGAATATTCTGACTCGCAATCTCAATCTCAACGATTGATACTGTTTCATTCGTAATGCTGAAAGAAGGGGCAAGTAAACGTTGAAGTTCAATATAAAAAGCTTTGCGTTCAGTCTCTTTAGGGGACGCATTGGCACGATCCTTAGCCACCTTAAAGGGCTCGGCCACTTCAAGCGTGTCTTTTACTACCTGACGGTCATACTTATCCAAGCCGTAAAGATCAAAAATGAAGTCGTTGATATCATCCCACGGTTTGCTGGATGCGGTTTCAATCTGGCTGGATAGTTCCATGGCGCTTTGTCGTTGCCGCTCGGACAACAGGTCAATCGAAGGGAACGGGAACTTTTCAATACTCGTTTTAAGAAAGGTTCTTCGCTCCGCACCCATTTTTGAACTCGTCATAAGTACATGATACCTGAACAGTTCAGTATGAGTGACTATATGAAGAAGCGCTATGATCCAATCTGTATTCTTGCTGTTGTGATCTGCATCCTTGCTGTTGTGAGTGGAAAAGCCGTAAAAACTTGAACTGAAAACGATTGGTTTTCTTACTATCCACGATTTAGGCGCAAACAGTGAACTACCCGGCGATTCAGGCACAATAAGTAACGGAGGAGTATATAATTCCATGCGCCTTGGCATATGAGCAGTGGAGTGTCCAAATTTGAGAAGTGCGGTCATATCAACTGAAAAGCAACCATCTTCAGGTGATATGAAATTGGGCAACTCGCGCATGGAAGATGCATCGTACTGAACCTGATTTTTTGGTGAAAGAATGTACCCTACCCCTGAGTACAACCCCTGGCTTTCCCAATACGACTCAACAGTAGGCCACTTCAATTCATCAAGTTTGCGGACCACTTCCACATCAAGAGCAGTTCCTACCGCAAGCGCCTTCAGCAGCCGTGAATCCTTAGCGACCTCGGAGGCAGCTACCGGTTGAGCGGACTGGTAATCAATTCGGATGCGCCCCTTATCATTCAGGTGCTTTTCAAAATGTGGTGTAACAAAATAAAAATAGTGGTCGGCGTCGGGCACACGATTACGTGCGAAAAATAGCATGAAAGCTTCATTCATACCCGGCCATACTGCACTATCCGACAAGTTGGATCCATTCAATATCCCTGTAATTTCGATTCCCTGCAGTATGGCATTAAATGCATGAGTGCCGGGCTCAGACTGCTTAAGAAAAATCCGCCCTGGTAGTGCCATAGCTATGATGCCTCCCGGTTTAGCCCACTGAATCGATTTCCACAAAAAAGGAAGATCCGGGTTATTGTCAGGATTGTGATACTTCTGTGCAACTTCTTCAAGGCCACGGTCTGTCAGGATATGACGTGTCAAATCGGTAAAAATAGCATTGAGTTGCTTTCGCTCTTTCTTGTCCCCCTTTAGGCTTGTCCATGGTGGATTTCCGATGACGATATCAAAGCAGTTATTAAAGTCTTTGGAAAGTTCTGGACTCAAGCTGCCCAGCACAAAACCCTTGGTCGCATGCTCTTCAGGTCGTCTGTGATTATACAACACGATTCCTTGGAGCGGTTCTGGAAACTTCAGACTCTTGGGAGGTCGAGGTGATCCATTAAGCTCAATGGCGGTAATGTAAAGCGATAGTGCTGCCAGGCGCAGAGCGGACTCACTCACATCAAAACCACAAAGCTGATTGTAGAGAATGGACTGAATCGCCTTTGTGTCAGGTCGTTTACCATCATGTTCCCAACGGGCTGCAACAAGCTTCCTGAACGTCAGAACAAGAAAAATCCCGGCCCCGCAACTTGGGTCCAGAATTCTGGCATTTTTCTTGTCGGCGATGCCTTCAAATGCATCGTCCACGAGGTAGCGCGCTATATTCTTAGGAGTATAGTACGCACTTGTCTGTTCTCTCTGTTGAGAATCCCAGATCTTGCTGAAATTCTCATACACCTGACTGAGCACGCCAATAGGGATATACGCAAAGTCAAGATCGCCCCAATCGATCGGCAGTTGAAATGCTTCATTCCCTGCATGCTTCCATCCCATAAGGATGGCTTGTAGGTGTAAAAATAATCTTCCGTCCGTCTGTTTATCAGCCTTCTTGAATACCTCTGTATAATCACCGGAGAGAGGAAGTAAATCACCATTGAAGGTTTCGTCAAGCCACCGGCAAGTCTCAACAGAGTTCTTAATATTACAGAAGCAATCTCCAGGCGATTCTGCTTGTGGACATATGGAAGGTAGCTCACTCGATCGGACTATCTTTCGATCCCACAGAAAACGGAAGAACAGCGCCCGACCAAGGTATGATAAAACATCCATGGGATTCAGTGTGTATGTTTCTATGAGGATTTTCGAGGATTTTGTCATCAGGTCAAGAATTGCCTTAAATACATGGTCGGGATCTTCGGACTGACCTTCCAAGGTGAAAATGCCATTCACGACACTTTGAAAAAATAGCGGAGCTTCCGGAGAGTTCTTTCTGATCGTCCTGTTGCGACTATTGTCCAAAATGGAACGGTCCAAGTTTATTGGATACACATTCAGCTCACCAGGGCTTAAGATGCCGAGATATGCCCTCTCTCCCCGGTTGGCCAGAAGGCACTGCAAATCCAACATTTTATTATGGTCATCCAGTATCTGATCATTCGATACAATGTAAAGCAGGGGTCTAGACTGGAATTCAGCGACCGCATTTACTTTCAACCTATCACGCCCGGATATTTTCAGCAAATCAAGGTATTCCAAATGCTTGGGAGTTGGCTCACCGTCAAGCTGCACGACATCATGACATCCAAAGGCTTTGACTGAGTTTACAATATTCATGAACAATACCTATTATTCTCGGTTCGAACGATTCCTCGGTACCGTCCAAGGATGCGAATGAGATCGCTCTTGTCCTTAGCATATCTGAGGTCTTTAAAAGCTGGATTTTCGGCTTTGAGTACAATCGAATCAGACGATAAAAAAACTCGTTTCAATGTCGCCTCCTGCTCGATAAGAACAGCCGCTATCTCTCCATTTTCGACACTATCCCGTCTCTGAACGATAGCGATATCACCGTTTTGGATTCCTGCTCCTTTCATACTGTCACCAAACACGCGGAGAGCAAAAAGCGCACCTCCACCAAACAAAGAAGGATGTATGGACAGATGGTTTTCAAAATTCTGCTCCGCCCATATCGGGAGTCCAGCCGAAACACTACCGAGTAAAGGGATAGAATTCTCCTGCTGCCGAAAAATCGGTTGAGTTGATAGCGCTAACTGGATTCCACGAGCTTTGCCGCAATTCAGACGGATATAGCCTTTCTTTTCGATCAGAGACAGATGGCTTCGCACTGCATTGAGGCTGCCAAACTTGAAGTGGTCACGTATTTCTTCCTGTGTCGGCGGGTAACCCTTTCCCATCTGACATGCGCCTATGAATTCATAAATCTTAGATTGTTTTTCTGTCAGGCTCTTCAATACAGCCTCGCTTAATCCTCTAAATACTGTTATGATTAACACTATTATAATAAACAGTATTTAAAAAAGCAATATATAAGTTTTGTCAACCTATCAAACAAAAAAATTAATAAAATACAGTAAATTAAATGGTTTGAATTTCATTTTTCTTCTGGTTGCACAGAAACTTTTGTATATGTTGAATTTCTCTTTCAACATATATCCGCATGCTTCTGCAAGGCGTTGTATCTCGGAACTGTTCTTGTTTGATATTTTTTGTCCAAATATAGGAATAAGTTGTATTTGAGTGCTGGTAAAGATCGGGGATAGAAACTGCAGCGGCTGCAGGAAATTGTTCATCGGGAAAGCGGCCAAAAGGATCTAATAGATGTAATCCGGCCATAAATCTCCTCAAAATTGTCGAGAAGAAGTTTTAAATGCCTGGATTCCCCTCCCGAGGCGGACCGTAGGCCGCTTCTACGGGAATGACTAAACGGAAAAAGAGGGAATCCTGTTTTAAAAAGACTTGAAACCGTCCGATGCGGTTTGAATAGCATAACATGCTAAATTGTCAATAAAATAATGCTCACGTAAGGAATTGGAAAAGAAAACCTCATCAGCAATTTATTGGCTATGGATGTATCAGTTTGACGTAATGATGATTTCAATCATGATAATTATTTTATACGATATCCGGAAAGTCCGGTTCCTTTTTTTCTAAAAAAGCCGCGACGCCATAAATACATTCGCCCGACAGGATAAGAGAAACAGCTTTTTCGGCTTCCA
>CAZOEH010000232.1:0-5384 GCA_964578785.1 uncultured Desulfonema sp.
TGCCGCGATTGACAAGGAACTGCGGTTCGATAAGCGCTGGGATAAGAAAACCGGGTTCGTTACAAAACAGGTTCTTGCGTACCCTATAATATTTAAAAAATACCTTTTAGGTGTAATTCAGCTTATAAACCGGAAAGACGGTTCTTCTTTCATGTCGATAGACGAGCAGGCCGTGGAAGAGCTCGCGAAGATTCTCGGGATAGCGCTTTATAACCAGAAACGAATGGCTAAATCGCGATCTACAAAGTTCGATTATCTCCTCGAAAACCATATTCTTACCCAGAAAGAGCTCGAAAAGGCTATTGCCGACGCGAGACAGAGAAAGGAATCTGTTGAGAATGTTCTGTTAACGGAATTGAAAATCCCCAAGAAGGAGGTCGGAAAATCCCTTGGGGAATTTTATAAGGTTCCTTATGCCGAATATACCCCGACCTTTCCTATCCCGGGAGACCTGCTGACCGGTCTTAAGGTGCCTTTCATGCGCAACAACCTGTGGGTACCTCTTAAAAGGGAAGGGGATAATATTACGGTGGCGATCGACAATCCCCAGGATCTGCAGAAAATCGATGAGATAAAGGCGCTTTTCCCGGGAAGAAGCTTCTCCTTCTCCGTTGCACTGAAACAGGATATCCTCGATTTTATCAAGCTGTTTACCCAGGATGAGAAGGAACAGGCCAACATAGACGACATTCTGTCCAAGCTCCAGGATGAAAACCAGGAGATTGATGAAGCGGAATCCGGTGTCGGAGAGGAGGACAGCGCGGTTGTCCAGCTCGTTAATAAAATAATTCTTGACGCTTACGCCAGAAAAGCATCGGACATACATATCGAACCTTATCCGGGAAAAGAGAACACCCATGTCAGGATAAGAATAGACGGCCACTGCACCCTCTACCAGACAATCCCTTTCAGTTATAAAAACGCGATCGTGTCGCGTATTAAAATCATGGCTGACCTCGATATAGCCGAACGGCGCAAACCCCAGGACGGAAAAATAAAGTTCAAAAAATACGGTGGAAAGGATATAGAACTCCGCGTTGCCACGGTTCCCACCCAGGGCGGGCTTGAAGACATAGTAATGCGTATCCTTGCCGCAGGCGAACCGCTTCCCCTTGATAAGATGGGTTTTTCAGAGAAGAACTATGAGAATTTCGTCAGCGCAATATCCAAGCCTTATGGAATAGCTTTCGTATGCGGTCCCACCGGTTCCGGAAAGACGACGACCCTCCACTCCGCACTCGGTTATATCAATAAGCCTGAAACCAAAATCTGGACCGCCGAAGATCCTGTTGAAATCACGCAGAAAGGATTAAGGCAGGTTCAGGTAAAGCCCAAGATAGGATTTGATTTTGCAGCGGCCATGAGGGCTTTTTTACGCGCCGACCCCGATGTTATCATGGTAGGTGAAATGCGCGATAAAGAGACGACGCATATCGGCATTGAGGCTTCACTCACAGGCCACCTCGTATTTTCCACGCTTCATACGAACAGCGCGCCCGAGAGCATAACACGGCTTCTTGACATGGGCATGGACCCTTTCAATTTCGCGGATGCTATTTTGTGCATACTTGCCCAGCGCCTTGTCAGGACACTCTGCAAGGACTGCAAGCAGCAGTACCGTCCTTCCCAGCAGGAGTACGATGAAATCGTGAGGGAGTATGGAAACGAGTCTTTTGAGAAAAACATGAACACCCCGTACAACGATGACCTTATTTTTTATAAACCCGGCGGGTGTGATGCGTGTAACAACACCGGCTACAGAGGGCGTATGGGCCTCCATGAGCTTCTGATGGGCACCGACGAAATGAAGAGGCTGATCCAGAACATGGCTAAAATGGAGGAACTGCGTGCACAGGCCGTTAAGGATGGCATGACCACCCTAAAGCAGGACGGAATCGAGAAGGTTTTTAAGGGAAACACAGACTTCATACAGGTTAGAAAGGTTTGTATAAAGTAATATAAGGGTTCAAGGGTTTGAGGAATTAACACCGCAGATTACGATCCGGTTTCCGATTTTAAAAACTTGTCAAGTTGCTTCAGGTAATAGGATTTATCACTGATGGCAAGATTAAGCGCTTTTTTCCCGGCTTCAACCGCTTCTTTGTAACGTCCTGCCGCATAATAACTTTCCGCCAGAGTATCGAGTATCTGTGGCGTTTCTTCCATTCTTACGGCTTTTTCCGCAAGCAGAACAGCAAGCTCCGGATTTCTGATCGTTTTATCCCTGCATGTTGCATATAACCATGCCAGGTTATTCAAAGTATTCGGATTTTCCGGAGAAAGCGAGAGGGATTTTTCGTAAGCGCTTTTTGCCTTATCGTAATATTCCAGTCTGTAATAAAGATCTCCCAGCATTGCCGGAAGTTCGGGATTACCTGGATTAACTTTGATTTCGCCGATAATAATCTTTTCGGCAAAAAAATTATTCAGCTTTTTCCCTTCCTCACCGAAATTAAGAGAATACCCCAGAACCCCGGTCAATATAAGCCCTGCAAGATATATAGCTATGCTTTTTCTTATAACGGCATCATGACGTTTTATCAGGCTCCTGTCCGCGTCACACTTTTTCAGGAATTCAATCCTTTCCTCAATGCTGAAATGGTGCCAGTTGGGTTTATCGGCAGGGGTTCCGCTGGCCGCGGCAATTTTTTTAAATGTTGATAAGAGCGGTCCTGCATTTTCAAAAAACAAGTAGACATGGGTATCCGCCTGGCGCTCGAAATTCCGCATGAAATATCCGAAAATAAACCGGAAATAAGCGAGAAAGATCGCTGTTATTGCAATGCCGTATGAAATCGAGATGAGAGTCGGCTGACTGATACCGTAACCGGCAAGAAACCGGTAGAATGGTCCGGCATAAATTACGGAGTATGTAACAATATCGAATGTGGAAACGGCAAGAAGCATGTACCCTGAAAAAAAGAGAAGGTAGAAGAGCAGATGGTTTCTTTTGATATGGCCGGCTTCGTGGGCAATAACCGCCTGCACCTCCTCAGGTTCGAGGAGGCGTAAAAGAGCCTTTGTAACAAGGATATAGCGGAACCTTTTTATAAGACCCATTACTCCTGCCGTGATCATCCTGCTTCCGAATATAGGCCAGTAAAGAATATCCGAAAAGCCGACTCCGGCCCTGCTGCAGATCTCCTCTATGCCCGATCTGTCGCTTCCATGCTCAACCGGTTTGCATCTCCACAGCTTTTTAATCATGAGAGGGCCGAAAACTGCGATGATGATGAGGAAAGATACAAAAAATACCAGCTCTCCGGCTGTTGTTGCGAGAAAACGTCCTGGTTCTTCGTACGGCAGAATGTTTATGATATCGGCTATAATGGAAAGGATCAGCCAGGGTATGGCTACGGGTATGCAAAAAGAGATGTTGGATATTATATAGGAGAATCCGGACGAATAATCGGAGATATAAATTCTCCTGTAAGAGCCGTAAGAACAGCCCCATATGACTGCAAGGTATGATATGAAGAGGCAGAGGAAGAGAAGCGCTTCAAAAGCGGGGATGGAGCTGAGCAGAGATATTTTACGGGTATGGAAGGGGAGGTTTAATCCGTAGATGTCAATGGCGAAAAGAAGTATGGCAATGATCGAACCGGTGTTTGTCAGAGAATCGAACCTGTGGCCGGGAGAATGATCCGGTTCGTTTATAATCCGTCTTTCGAGCCTTTTAAAACTTAAAAAGAAAAAGCAGAAAAAAATAAGCGCAAGAATAGTGAACAGAAGAAGAGTTTCAGGTAATGATGAAGCTTCCGCCGCGCCCGAATATCCGTACGTTGAATAGATAAGTATTGCTATTATAAAATATATGAAATTATTAAACATTTGATTTTGGTACTCTTGTAAAAAGTCTAAATTCAGACGGCAAAGTAAAAAGCTCATTATGCAAGGCGCGAGAATCTTGAGGAATGCAGCGTACTTACTGGTACGCTGCAATAACGAAAGATGAAGTGCAATCCGCCTCAGGCGGACAGAATGACTTTTTACGAAGCCGTCCTCAGGTATCTCTCTTTTTCACTGTATATGCATCCGCAGTATTTCTGCCTGTACAGTTCGAGCCGCTTCGATTCGTTTACTCCCTCTTTCCATCCCGTCCGGAAATCACGGTAGTAGAAAGGGATGCCTGTCGATTTTCCGGCTGATTCCCCGATCTCCTTAATCAAATCATGCTTCTGATAAATGCTGTAAAGAAGTGTGGTGGTGAAGGAATCATAACCTGCCTCCCTGGCGTAAAGGGCCGCGGCATTCAGCCGTTCGAAATAGCAGAAAGAGCAGCGGTTTGCTTCGCGGTATACGGTTGCCCGGAGAAATCCTTCGAGATCATAGTCATCCCGGAAAATTACTTCAAGGCCGGAAAGTTTTGCATATTGAGCCAGAGCATCTCTTCTTTTAACATACTCGGTGTATGGATGAATGTTGTTGTTATAAAAATAACCGGTCGGATCAATGCCGTCCGCGCGCAAAGTTTTTACCGGATATATTGAGCAGGGTGCGCAGCAGATATGAAGCAGTGTCTTCATTTTCTTTCACCAAAAAGGGCCGTTCCTATCCGGACAAGGGTTGCGCCTTCTTCTATGGCTGTTTCAAAATCTCCGCTCATTCCCATGGAAAGCTCTTCCAGTGAAATATTCCTGAGAAGGCGTGAATCGATAGAGCTTAAAATACTGTCACGCAAATTGCGGAGAGCGGAAAAATATGGTCTGACTCTTTCCGGATCATCATAATAAGGAGGGATGACCATAAGCCCTTTGACTAAAATGTTTTTAAAACGCGGCAGTTCATTAATGAGGTCAGGAGCATCTTCTTCGCCGATTCCTGATTTTGTCTTCTCCTTTCCGATGTTGACCTGGATAAGGATATTCTGCACCTTGTTTATTTTTTTTGCCTGAAGATCAAGTTCTTCCAGAAGCCTGACGGAATCGACCGAGTGGATCAGGTCAAACATTTTTACCGCGTATTTTGCCTTGTTTGTCTGAAGATGACCGATAAAATGCCATGAAACGGGAATTCCGGTAAGAAGGTCGTATTTATCCCTTGCCTCCTTGATATAGCTTTCACCTATTATGGAAATCCCATATGCGGTAGCCTCCCTGATTCTTTCCGCAGGCACTGTTTTGGTGACGGCGACCAGGCGTATGCTCCCGGCTTCACGGTTGCATGAGGATGCAGCCTTTCTGATACGGCCGTATATTTCAGTTATTCTTTGTTTCAATCAATTACCTTATTACATTATGAGCCCTTTGAAGAATATTCAATTTTGGCCAAGTACAAGGAAGGCGATAATAAAGACCTAAATTTTTGGTTCATAGTTTCTGGTTTCTGGTTAAAAACGAAAAACCAGAGACCATAAACCAGAGACCAGAGACAAAGTCATTAAT
>CAZOEH010000233.1:0-1831 GCA_964578785.1 uncultured Desulfonema sp.
CTTCGCATAACCGGGTACAAATATACACCTTCTTTTAATTTTTTCAAGATAAAGTTTGACGGCTTCAAAAAAGCCGATTTTTGACTTTTTACGAAGCCATCAAGTTTTAGAATAAAAAGAATTCTTGCTAAAAACGGGCAATTATGATGGATTAGCAAAAAAAGCCGGGAGTCGTTTTTCCTTATATTATCTAACTTTCTGCAGGAATAATGTCTGATATCCTCGGCTTCGTAAAGAATCCGTTTAAAAATAATGAGAACGAAAGGCGGTTTAGTAAATCTCAATGCTTTCAGCTGAAAAAGAATCTTGTAACAGCCTTATAAAAAAAGTTGAAAAGACTCTTTCCGAATACGATATGCTCAAGACGCATGATTCAGTCCTTGTCGGAGTTTCGGGAGGAGCTGATTCTATTGCGCTTATTCATATATTAAACGAAATTGCTCCTGTTATTTCATTAAAGCTTGGAATTGCCCACCTTAACCATTCCCTGCGCGGAGATGAATCCGACGATGACGCCCGTTTTGTCGCTTCCGTTTCAGCCAAACTGAATCTGCCTTGTTTCATCGAAAAAAAAGATGTTGCTAAGTATAAAATGGAAAGAGGGCTCTCTCTTGAGGAGGCCGGAAGGAGCATCCGGTATGCATTTTTTGAAGAAATCGCCGGAAGAGACGGATATAACAAAATAGCTTTGGGACACACATGCGAAGATAATGCCGAACTTGTCCTGATGTACCTGATCCGAGGAAGCGGGCCTTTGGGTATTTCAGGAATTCCTCCGGTTCGTCCCGGCCTTAAAGATGATTTATCCATTATCCGCCCTCTTATTAAAACAACGAGGAAAGAACTTATTGATTATATTAAAGCGAAGAATCTTTCATATGTGGTGGATAAATCCAACCTGGATGAAAAATATTTAAGAAACAGGATCCGTCATCACCTCATTCCGAAGTTGCAAGATGGCTATAATCCTAAAATAGTTGAAACATTAAACAGGCTTGCATCCATCGTCCGTTCGGAGGAGGAATGGATGGAAAATGAACTGAAATTCATTCTGGATAAAAATACGCTGATAAAGGAAAATAAAAGGATCGTTCTTTCAGCAGCCGGCTTGCAGGCCCTTCATCCAGCCGCAAAAAGAAGAGCGTTAAGAAGCGCGGTGGCAGGAGTCAAGGGAGACTTGCGGAGGATAAGTTACTCGCACATAGAGCTTATTTCCGTTCAGCTTGAAAGCAATTCGGAAAAATGGAGCCTTGATCTTCCGGACCGTATAAGAATTTCAAGACACGGAAACAATTTTATTATTTCAAAAGAAGAAAAAGCCCTTCGGAACATAACTTCAAAATCCGATATTACTAATCAATATTATTATGAATACATAATTAATGGACCGGGCTCTGTTAATGCCGTAAAGGGTGGTTTTAAAGCCGTATTTTCTGAAATGGAGGATGTAAAATCTCACGAAATATACAAATCAGGAACAGGAGTGGCTTTTTTTGATATGGATAAAATAAGTTTTCCCCTTGTTTTGAGAAATCGTTTGCCGGGCGACCGTTTTACACCACTTGGAATGACCGGATCGAAAAAGGTTTCCAAATACCTGATAAATAAAAAAGTTCCGGAAGAAAACCGCATAAAATTACCTGTTGTACTGAGCAACGGCAGGATAATCTGGCTTGCGGGTTATATAATTGACGATTCGGTCAAGGTGACTTTGAATACAAGAAAAATACTCAGGGCGGAACTTTTTCTTGCCTAATATACAATTATGATTATTATGCTATAAGACTAATAATGATACCTTCGTAAAAAGTCAAAAAACGACTTTTTACTC
>CAZOEH010000233.1:1869-5362 GCA_964578785.1 uncultured Desulfonema sp.
AGGCCGGGGCTTAATCGCCCTCGGCCTGTTGGTGGACTTTTTACGAGTCCATCAATAATCATTTGGAGGTAAAATATATTGAATCCTTTTTATAAAAATCTGGCTTTATGGATCGTCATCTCCCTGATGATGGTAATGTTATACAATCTTTTCAATCAGCGGCAGATTGCGGAAACCAGCATCAGTTATTCCGAATTTATTGCAATGGTTGAAAATGAAAAGGTCAGCGAAGTAGTTATCCAGGGGCAGGATCTGTTTATAACGGATGTCAACAAGGCCCATTTCAAGGTTTATGCTCCGCCTGACAGCGACCTTATTAAAATCATGAGAGGAAAAGGCGTATCGATAAAAGCCAAGCCTCCTTCAGAATCTCCATGGTATATGTCCCTGCTTGTTTCATGGCTTCCGATGATAATTCTGATCGGGGTATGGATATTCTTCATGCGGCAGATGCAGTCGGGCGGAGGCAAGGCGATGTCTTTTGGGAAAAGCCGCGCACGGCTTATGTCGGACACATCCGAAAAAGTGACTTTTCAGGATGTCGCCGGCATAGAAGAGGCAAAGGAAGAGCTCAGCGAGATAGTGGAATTTCTGAAGGAGCCGAAAAAGTACACTCGTCTCGGGGGCCGCATACCAAAAGGTGTTCTTCTTATGGGTCCTCCCGGAACAGGCAAGACACTTCTTGCCCGCGCAATTGCCGGTGAAGCCGGAGTTCCCTTTTTCAGCATAAGCGGATCCGATTTTGTGGAGATGTTTGTGGGCGTCGGCGCCTCCCGCGTAAGAGATTTGTTCGTCCAGGGAAAGAAAAATGCGCCATGCATAATATTCATAGATGAAATAGATGCGGTAGGAAGGCATCGCGGAGCAGGACTCGGCGGAGGCCATGATGAAAGGGAGCAGACCTTAAACCAGCTTCTGGTTGAAATGGACGGGTTCGAATCAAACGAAGGTGTTATTCTGATTTCCGCAACAAACCGGCCTGATGTTCTCGACCCTGCGCTGCTGAGACCGGGCCGCTTCGATCGTCAGGTTGTTGTTTCCCTTCCGGACATAAAGGGACGCGAAAAAATCCTGCAGGTACATATGAAAAAATCGCCGATTGCTCCGGATGTCACGCCTCTTAACCTTGCGAAGGGAACACCGGGATTTTCAGGAGCAGACCTCGAAAATCTTGTCAATGAAGCAGCTCTCTATGCCGCAAAAAGGAATAAAGATAAGGTCGAAATGATCGATTTTGAAGATGCCAAGGACAAAGTCTATATGGGTCTTGAAAGGAAGTCGAAGGTTATAAAGGATGAAGACAAGAAAACAACGGCTTATCATGAAGGCGGGCATGCGCTTGTGGCCCGTTTTCTGCCGGATACTGATCCGATCAACAAGATAACGATAATTCCGAGAGGCAGGGCTGCCGGCGCAACATGGTTTCTGCCCGAGGAAAGGGATTTCAAATACAAAGACCAGCTTGAGAGCCAGCTCGCAATCGCATTTGGAGGGCGCGCAGCTGAAGAGATTGTTTTCAATCGTTTAAGCACCGGCGCTTCCAATGATATAAAACAGGCTACCGAACTTGCCCAGCAAATGGTCCGTTCCTGGGGAATGAGTGATCTGCTCGGTCCTCTTTCATATGCTAAAAACGAGGAGCAGATTTTTCTCGGGCGTGAAATTTCCCAGCACAGGGATTATTCGGAAGATACGGCAAGAAAAATTGACGAAGAGATAAACAGCCTCGTCAAAAAATCTTACGGTAGAGCGAAGCAGATTCTCAATGAAAACCTGGATGTCCTGCACAAACTGGCGGAAATGCTTCTTGAAAAGGAAACCGTCTTGGGGAAAGAGCTGGATGAACTTATAATTTCCATGAAACCTGATGTTGTGCTCTCTTCAAATGGTTCTGCGGAAACCGAATAAAATAGAAAATTTGACGTCTTTATAATTTGAGTTTTAAGGCCGCTCTTTCGAGCGGCCTTAAAAATAATCATGTTAATCCTGTAAATCCTGTCAGATATGTGTTTGCGATGAAATCGTACTGCATAAAGTGGGGTTCACACAGCCTTGAACTTGGCGGTTATACCCGCATAATGGGCATCGTCAATGTTACTCCCGATTCCTTTTCAGACGGGGGATTTTTTTTTGACTGTAACGCTGCTGTGGCCAGGGGCGAAAAACTTGCTGAAGATGGCGCAGATATTTTAGACATAGGCGGAGAATCGACCAGGCCTTTTTCCGAGCCGGTTTCCGCTGAAGAAGAGATAAGGCGGGTTGTTCCAGTTATCGAAAAACTTTCCGGACGCATTTCAATTCCCATCTCAATCGATACTACAAAAGCAGCCGTTGCAAGCAAAGCCATTGAAGCGGGCGCTTCCATTATAAACGACATAAGCGCTTTGCGTTCCGATAGTGAGCTTGCGGGAGTTGCTGCAAAATATGATCTTCCTGTTATTCTCATGCACATGAAGGGCACACCGGAAAATATGCAGGTTTCACCGCATTATGACGACCTTACAGGCGAGATTAAAAGCTTTCTTAAAGATGCGGTTGAGAGGGCTGTCAGGATGGGTGTTGACAGGAGAAAGATTATAATTGATCCGGGGATAGGGTTCGGGAAAACGATTCAACACAATCTGCTGTTGATAAAGAATATGGAGAAACTGGCAGATCTTGACATCCCTGTTCTTATAGGACCGTCCCGGAAGGCCTTTATACGAAAGATTCTTAAGGACAAAGCCGGGAATGAACCGAAACCTCATGATCCGGCTGTTGAAACAGGCACCCAGGCCGCTGTAGCTGCATCCGTTTTAGCAGGAGCGCATATTGTAAGAGTGCATGATGTTGCAAGTACGGTTTCAACTGTTAAAATCATTGATGCCGTGAGGAAGGCGTAAAGCGTAAGGGCGAATATTGAATATCGGACATCGAATAGCGAAATTCGAAGTGCGACATTCGACATTCTATATTCTAAGTAAGATGTACGTCTTTTCGAACCAGAAACCAGGAACCGGAGACCAGAAACCAAAGGATTACATCCATGCTTCTTGTAATTGACGTAGGAAACACGAACATTGTCATCGGGATTTATGACGGGAGCCATCTTGTAAGGGACTGGAGGATCCGCACTGAGCATAACACGACCGAAGATGAGTTTAACATTCTTGCAAGAGGTCTTTTTGCTACCGGCTGCATCAATCCTGAAAATATCGGAAAGACGATAATCTCCTGCGTTGTGCCGCCACTCGTGACGATCCTCGATTCGTTCTGCCGTAAATATCTCGGTCATGCTCCTCACTGGGTTGACGCCAGATCCTATCCCGCCATGCCCATACTTACAAACAACCCTACAGAAGTCGGAGCCGACAGAATAGTCAATTCCGTAGCCGCTTACGAAAAATATAAAAGAAGTCTCATAGTAATTGATTTCGGAACAGCAACAACCTTTGACGCCATCTCTGAAAAGGGAGAATACCTCGGAGGAGCAATCAGTCCCGGAATAATGATT
>CAZOEH010000234.1:0-5353 GCA_964578785.1 uncultured Desulfonema sp.
GAGAATATTCCGGACAGCCTGCCTCCCTGTGCTTCAGAGCCGCTCGAAAAAGTACTAAACGACGAGCTGTACGATAATATGTGTAAAGCAATTTTATCTCTTCCTGAAAAATACAGGATTGTACTTGTTTTAAGGGATATCGAAGGCTTCAGCACCGAAGAGACCGCTCATATTCTGAATATAAAACCTGCAAGCGTAAAGGTGAGGCTCCACAGAGCGCGGCTTTTTCTTAAGGATAAACTAAAAGGTTATTTTTCTGAATGAGAGAAAAAAAACACGATCATAAAAAATGTATTTCGATATTTAAAAGGCTTTCTGAGTATCTAGACGGAGAGCTGGATGAAAAAGCTTATGAAGAAATGCGGATTCACATCAAAGAGTGCGTTAAGTGTGAAGTCTGCCTTGAAACGCTGAGAAGAACTGTCGCTCTTTGCAGGAATATGAAAATGCGGGGGGCTCCGGACAGGTTAAAAGAAAGGTTGAAGTTGATGGTTCAAGGACCCTCGAACCCTTGACCCCTTGAATCTTTAACCTTCAACCAGTTTTGCGATCTCATCCAGAAGCGGCGGCTTCAAAGTCCTCCATTTCGGCTTTATGGCGCTATCTTCATGCCACTCGAATTCAACAGCCTCAAAACTTTCAGGTATGACATGCTCGTTTTTTTCACCGTAGGCTTTCAGAGGATAATGTTCGATCCATAACATGCGGTGCGGGTCGATGTGGAAATCTTGTGTAACCATCGTGGCAATATGCCCTGCACAGCTTCTGATCGACATGATGCTTTCCGGTACATCCGAAACGATTACAATTATCGGCCTCAAATGCGCCACCGCTTTGTCCGCCGCCTTTGACATGTCGTATATCCGAAGTCTGCACATGCCGCTTCCGAGGCCGAGCTTCCCGCCCCATCCCTTCCATGAATATATTATATCGCGAACAAGCATAGTGATTCTTTAACCTTTACAGCTTCGTAAATAGTCCGATTTCTGCGTTGCGCTTCACCCGGTAGTGCTTGCGGCGTGCGCTATTGCACGCCTCATCACACGGGGTTCGCGACGCCTTGAACTTGAACTTTTTACTTTGTCGGAATTATACTTTTTATGAGTTCATCAATTTCCACATCGTTCGCATTTCGAAGTTCGATGTTCGAAATTCGATGTTCGGCTTTTTTAACTCGGATACCCGGTAATCTCCCTTATCTTCTCATACAGCGGCTTCAACTGCTTATACATCTTCTTGTATACATGCCGGTAGAGATCGTCATACAGTTTATGCGCCGCATGGTCGGGTTCAAAAACATCCCCGGTGCGGGTCATCGCGCCGACCGCCGTTTCAAAATCCCTGTGAAGCCCGAGCCCTACAGCCGCGTCAATCGAAGCCCCGAGTCCGGATGTTTCGTAAAGATGCGGTCTTGCCGTCAGTATCCCGAAAACATCGGCGGTAACCTGCATGGCAACCCTGCTTTGAGAACCGCCTCCTGAAACGCGGAGACTTGTTATGGGAATACCGGTCTTCTTCTCTATCCTCTCCTTACCCTCTCTCAGGGCATATGCAAGACCCTCCAGAATAGCCTTATAAAAAGAGGCCCTGTTATGAATATCTCCGAAGCCTATTACAGCTCCTTTCGCCTCGGGACCGGGAAGCTTTAATCCGGGAGTCCAGTAAGGCTGCAAAACAAGCCCCATCGAGCCCTGCGGCACATTCTCAACGAGCTTATCGAAAAGAGTTTCAACATCCACCCTTTCAATTGCCGCCGCCTGCTGTTCCTTAAGGCCGAATTCCTCCTTGAACCAGCTCACCATCCAGAAGCCCCGCATATTCTGAACCTCTATGGTATGGTATCCGGGAATCGCTGCCGGATAAGGGGGAAGAAGAGGCACAGCTTCGACATATTTTTTATGCGTGACATTTATGGTAGCGGTCGTTCCGTAACTGAGACAGCCGACGGAAGGATCGAAACTCCCCGAGCCGATGACTTCGCATGCCTTGTCAGCCGCTGCAGCTATAAGGGGAAGTCCCTCGGGAATTCCTGTTTCATCCGAAGCGGCCTTCGTAATGCTCCCGATCTGTTTGCCGGAGGGAACAAGTTCCGGAAGCAAATCCTTCTCCATGGGAAGGCATTTCCATTTCCAGTCCCAGTTTGCTGCCCAGCGGAGATTTTTATAATCAAAAGGAATGTATCCGACCTGGCATCCCACCGAATCGGCGAACCTGCCTGTCAGCCTGTAAGTAAGATAACCCGATAGCAGAAGGTATTTATATGTCTTTTTCCATATTTCGGGCTCATGAGTCATTATCCAGATGGCTTCAGCCTCAGCGCGGAAATAGTCTATCGTTCCCGTTAAACGCGTTGCGGCAAAAACAGATCCCCATAATCCTCCGAGGGGCGGAAGTCCGTGAGTCTTGCGCTGATCGAGCCAGATGATGGCAGGACGCAGGGGTTTTCCTTCCTTGTCCAGATTTATAACCGTGCCTCTCTGGGTTGTAAGGGCAACTCCGGCAATGCGCTCCCTGTGTGAAGGTTCTTTTCCCAAAAGCCTCCGGCAGGCAAGGCAGAGGGCCTCCCAGAAAACATCAGGGTCCTGCTCGGCCCATCCGGGATGCTTGGAAAAATACGGCTTGAAAGGCGCCGACTCCTTTGCCAGAAGATTCCCTTCAAGGTCGAAAATCAGAGCTTTCAGACTCTGGGTTCCGTTGTCGATCGCCAGCAGTAAGTCTTTATTTTTCATGTTCCGCCTTCATAATTTATGTCGCGGGCCACTTCGGAATCACAGATTATCAAGATGGCTCTAAACCTGCCGCACCTGATCTGTAAATTTTATTTTGAGATCTGGCGTAAATATATTCTTGATTTCCATTGCAACAATTAATATCCTTAAAATATTGAAAATTCAACTGTGTTTTTTCGTGTTTTATTGCTAATACGGCAATAAGTGGAAAATTTTCCACTTATTAACATGTTATGCGACCTAAGAACTTGTCGTGCTCAAAGTGGTAACAGGAGACGCCCCATGAAATACAAATGTCCGCTTTGTGGTAGCGCCCTCACGGAGGGGCACTTCCATAGGATCATCAAACAGCAGGAGAAGAAGGAAAAGGTCCAAAAAGGGGAGCTGCAAAAGCTGAAGAAACAAGCAGAGATGGCCAAGGCCGCCGCCGTGGCAGCAAAGCGGAAAGAGCAGGAAACCCGCGCCAAAACGAAACAGAAAGTAGATGCCGCCAAAAAAGAAGCCACTCGTGCCGAGCGCAGTAAGACTGCGATCCGGGACAAGCGCATGATGGCCCGGATCAAGAAACTAGAAGAAGAAAAGAAGATGCTTCAGAAGCACTCCTCCCCCCAGGAGATCGGCTTTGCCGATGAATCGGTTCTTGTCAGAAAGCTTCAGAAAGAATTTCCTGACGATCAAATCGAGCACGCCGGCAAAGGGGGTGACGTTCTTCACTACGTGACGTTTGATAAAAAGAAAGCGGGCTGCATCGTGTATGAGTGCAAGCACACCGACCGCATCGCTTCAGACCACGTCACCCAGACAGCCCTTGCCAAAAAAACACGACATGCCGACTACGGAATACTTGTCACGACGGGAAAACGGAAACGATTCTCCGGACTCGATCAGGATGCTGGAATATTCATCGTGGCTCAGTCCGGCGTTATCACTCTCGCGCACATCTGCCGGGATAGTCTTGTCGCAATGGCGAAGGCGCGACTCGATGCCGCCGCAAAAGCGGCTGCCGCGAAGCGATTAATGGACTACGTTACCAGTCCCGTGTGTAAGACCCCATTGGAAGAGGCCATCTCACATACTGAACGCGCTTACAAGAATCTCATGAGAGAAATAAAGCAGCACATGGGAGACTGGAAGGAAAGGCATGAGGTTTATCAAACCATTCACTACGACGTATCGCACGTTCAAAAAAACATTGCACGCGTCCTTGGTGGCGATGATCCACTCAAGCTTGAGAAGCCGAGGTTCGAGCCGTTGGCGCTTCCTTTGAAGTCGGACCGGTCCTAACACCCGGGGTTATGCAATATTCGCGGAGGTAGTCATGTCAAACTATTTAAAGCCACACTCGTCTGAATGGTTCACAGCCTTGGAGAAGGTCAACCCCGCCCAGGCGGCGCAAACAACGCAAACCCTATCCATTGCTGGCCGCGACGACGTCTGCTCAATCTATGGGGATGATCCGGTAGCAGACTACAAATTGACGAGTGAGCAAACGACTTCGAGCATCGTTGCGACACTGAGGCTGTGCGACGATCGCCTAAACATTCGTCGCAATATGCACCGGCGAGAATTTCGTTCCGTTTATTAACTGACACGCCGCATAACATCTATATGGCCTTCGGTTGTCAAGAAAAAACTTCTCCTCTAGATCGGAGTAAAGTTAAATAATATTTCCGTCTTAACATTGACGTTTTGACAAGTAACCCGTTTGTTTCGGTTTTTAACTTCAATTCACATAGCTCCTCCACCCAGCAAAAAAGCCCAATGATAAAAAAATATTACGCTGACCTTTGATAGAACTTGATTGATTTTACATAAATATTAAAGTAAGAACAGGCAATCCAAGGTGCAGATTTTTTCTGAACTGGATATTAATTGTTGGTCAATCAATAAATGAAATAGGAACCATGACTATATGTTTCGAAGTTTGACTGAACGATCCGGCCGGGCTGTGGCCCATTACTGGAAAACGCGGCATGGACAGAGAGACAAGCAAAAACAGACCGGGAAGGCTGACCAGGGGCTTCGCAGTGCTGTTACCGGCGGAGCGCAGATGGATGGTTTCATCGATCTTTTCACGGGACTCATTATAGATTCCGGTATTGAAGAGAGATGCGTCTTCAGGAAAAGAGCGATTGAACTTCCTGGATTCTTCCGTCCCACAAAAGAATGGGATCTTCTTGTCGTCCGAGAAGACATGCTTCTGATTGCCATCGAAGCGAAGTCACAGGTCGGCCCATCTTTTGGCAACAACTTCAACAATCGGACAGAAGAAGCGATGGGAAGCGCACTTGATATGTGGACTGCTTACAGAGAAGGCGCCTATCTGAAAAGTCCCCAGCCATTTCTGGGTTACTTCTTCATGCTGGAAGACTGCGAGGCGTCCAACCGACCGGTCAAAGTACAGGAACCGCACTTTAAGGTATTCCCGGAATTTGTAGGCGCTTCGTATCTCCGCAGATATGAGATTTTTTGCCGGAAGCTTGTGCTTGAACGACACTACTCGGCAGCGGCCTTTATTTCTTCGACATCTGAGGGAGGAATTTTAGGACGTTTTTCGATACCAGCGGATGATCTCTCTCTTGAACGCTTTGCCAGAGTCCTTGTGGCCCATTTAGCGGCATTTG
>CAZOEH010000235.1:0-895 GCA_964578785.1 uncultured Desulfonema sp.
GCTACCGCGGATGCCATGAATCTTTCGGAGCGGCTTGAAGCGAAGCTTGAACGCTATAACGGAAATCTTACAAGAAGCGCGGTTGAGCTCGCAAAGGACTGGCGTACAGATAAATATTTAAGGCGCCTTGAAGCCCTGATGATAGCGGTTGACAGTACGAGAATGTTTCTCGTTTCCGGAAACGGGGATGTTATAGAGCCTGATGAGGGTGTAATAGGGATAGGCTCCGGGGGAGTCGGCGCACAGGCGGCAGCCTCGGCTCTTATCAGGCACTCAGGCCTCGGCGCAAGGGAGATAGTTGAAGAGTCGATGAAAATAGCTTCATCCCTGTGCGTATATACTAATGATAAAATAACCATAGAAGAACTCTAGAAGAACTCTGAAAATATGAACAATTTAAAGCCATCTGAAATAGTTAAAGAACTGGATAAATATATAGTAGGCCAGCATAAGGCCAAACGGTCTGTTGCCATTGCCTTGAGAAACCGCTGGCGCAGGCAGCAGGTGCCGGAAGATCTCCGCGATGAGATTGCTCCGAAGAATATCATACTTATCGGCCCGACAGGGGTCGGAAAGACGGAGATTGCAAGGAGACTTTCAAAGCTTACGGATTCGCCCTTTAATAAGGTTGAAGCGTCCAAGTTTACAGAGGTAGGATATGTAGGGCGGGATGTTGAATCGATGGTAAGAGACCTGGTCGAACTGACCGTGAACCTGGTCAAATCGAAGGAGCAGGAATCGGTAAGGGAAAAAGCCATGAATCTTGCGGAAGAAAGAATGCTCGATATCCTTCTTCCCAAACCCGGGCGTCAGCAGGCCGACAACAGGGATGAAAAGGCTGAAACCGGACCCGAACTTGTTACTTCTGAAAATGAAGAATCGTCATCGACCAGGA
>CAZOEH010000235.1:905-5316 GCA_964578785.1 uncultured Desulfonema sp.
TCCGTGAAGGAAAGCTTGACAGCCGTATAGTCGATCTCGATATATCGGAAAGACAAACGCCTGTCATTGAGATATTTTCTACCCTGGGCATGGAAGAGATGGGAATGAACTTCAAGGAGATGCTGGGCGGACTGATGCCTAAATCCACCAGGAGGCGGAAGGTAAAAGTTTCCGAGGCTATGGAAATACTGACTCAGGAAGAATCCCAGCGCCTTGTTGACATGGAAAAGGTCGTGAAAAATGCGATTTTGAAAGTCGAGCAGTCCGGAATTATTTTTATAGATGAGATCGACAAGATAGTCGGAAAGAACGGAGGTACGGGCCCTGACGTATCGAGGGAGGGAGTGCAGCGGGATCTTCTTCCAATAGTCGAAGGAAGTGTCGTTGCGACAAAATACGGTCCCGTTAAGACGGATCATGTTCTTTTTATCGCTTCGGGAGCATTCCATTCGGTTAAACCGTCTGACCTGATACCTGAACTTCAGGGACGGTTTCCCATCCGTGTGGAACTTGAAGCGTTAGGACAGAAAGAGTTCGTCAGGATTCTGACGGAGCCTAAAAATGCTCTCCTGACCCAATACCTTGCCATGCTGAAAACGGAGGGCGTTAATATTTCTTTTGAGCCCGGCGCGATCGAAGAGATTGCGAGAATAGCCGAAGAGGTCAACAGCCACACGGAGAATATCGGAGCAAGAAGGCTTCATACGATCATGGAGCGCCTGCTCGAAGACATACTTTTTGATGCGCCCGACATGAACGGAAGCAATGTTGTAATTGATGAAAAAGCGGTTTTAAACAAATTGAAAGATATCAAGGACAATGAGGACCTGAGCAGGTATATACTATAGAGATCAGTGAACAGCTGTCAGGGGCCAGGAGACAATCAGCAAGACCCGAAGTGCGAAGCACGATATCTGGAATACGAAACGTAAAATACTGACAAAGAACCTGAAAAACAGGACTGAAACAGCGGCCATTAGGCTATAAAATAAATGAGCGGATGGTAATAAATGACTCCAAACGTAGCGGATATCCTGATTGAGGCTCTGCCGTATATAAGACAGTTTTACGGCATGACGATCGTCATCAAGTACGGCGGACACGCCATGTCGGATCCTCTCCTTAAAGAGGATTTTGCGCGGGATATAGCTCTGATGAAATTTGTCGGACTTAACCCTGTGATTGTTCACGGAGGAGGGCCGCAGATAAACCAGGTGCTTTCCCGGATGGGAATCGAACCGACATTTGTCAGAGGGATGCGGCTTACCGATGAAGCGACCATGGATGTCGTGGAGATGGTCCTCGGCGGAAAGGTTAACAAGGAGATAGTCGCCCAGATAAACCGGCACGGCGGGAAAGCCGTGGGCCTGAGCGGAAAAGACGGCGGACTTATCCTGGCCGAGAAGCTTCACATCGTTTACCGGAAAGATGAAAACACCCCGCCGGAAATAATAGATCCGGGACTTGTCGGGCAGGTTACGAATGTCAATCCGCTGATAATAAACACGCTTGCCGAAAAGGGATTTATCCCCGTTATCGCGCCTGTCGGCGCCGGCAAATCAGGCGAGACCTACAATATCAACGCTGATCTTGTCGCCTGCAGCATCGCTATGGCGGTTTCAGCGGGCCGCCTCATCCTGCTTACGGATGTTGACGGCGTGCTTGACATTTCCGGAAATCTCATATCTTCTATCGATTCATCCGCTATCGGGAAGATGGTGGACGATAAGATCATATCGGGAGGGATGATACCGAAAATTGAATGTTCCGTGAAGGCTTTGAATAACGGTGTTGATAAGGTTCACATAATAAACGGTAAAAAAAGACATGCCCTGCTGCTCGAGCTGTTTACAGACAAGGGCATAGGAACGGAAGTAAGAAGATGAAGCAGAATATTATTGAAAAGGCCGAGAAGGTGATTGCCGCAACGTATAAGCGCCCGCCCATTGTGATTAAGAAGGGGAAGGGTTGCGTTGTCTGGGATACTGAAGGGAAGTCATACATCGATTTTGTCGCAGGGGTGGCCGTGTGCAGCCTCGGGCACGCGCATCCGGGGGTGGTAAAAGCCCTATGCAGCCAGGCCGAGATTCTTTTCCATGTATCCAACCTTTATTATACGGTTCCACAGGTTGAACTTGCGTCGTGGCTTGTTGAAAACAGTTTCGCGGACAGGGTCTTTTTCTGCAACAGCGGAGCGGAGGCAAATGAGGCGGCCATCAAGCTTGCCCGGAAGAATTTCAACGGTAACGGGGAAAAAGGCAGGTACAGGATTATTTCCATGGAGAGATCCTTTCACGGAAGGACAATGGCTACTTTATCCGCGACGGGACAGGATAAGATTAAAAAAGGCTATGATCCTGTTCTTGAAGGGTTTGATTTTGTGCCGTTCAACGACGCGGAAGCGCTTGCCGGCAAAATAAGCCCGTCTACATGCGCCGTAATTCTTGAACCGGTGCAGGGTGAGGGAGGCGTCCGGTGTCCCGATCCTGATTATCTGGGAAAAGTCAGAAAGCTGTGCGACAAGGCAGGTGCGCTTCTCATTTTTGATGAAATACAGACGGGGATCGGAAGAACCGGAAAGCTGTTCGCCTATCAGCATTCAGGGATTGAGCCGGATATAATGACCCTGGCCAAGGCGCTCGGAAACGGCCTTCCGATCGGCGCCATGCTCGCAAAAGAGCATGTAGCTTCGGCATTCGGTCCCGGCTCTCATGGAACTACATTCGGCGGAACTCCCGTAATAACAGCGGCTGCGCTTGAAGTTCTGAAGATAATTGCAGAGGAAAAAATCGTTGATAATTGCAGCAGGATGGGCGCCTATTTCATGGAAAAGCTTCTCTGGCTTAAAAGCAGGCATTCTTCCGTCAGAGAGGTGAGGGGAATAGGGCTTCTGATCGGAATGGAGCTTGATGTTGAAGGGGAGCCTCTGGTAAATAAGTGCCGTGAGAAGGGATTTCTTGTAAACTGCATACAGGGCAACACACTGCGGTTTGTTCCGCCCCTTATCATAGGCAGGAAAGAGATAGATTCGCTTATTGCATGCCTTGATGAAATATTATAAAATATATTGTGGAGATAAGATTTATCGGTAACTGCTCATGTGGATAGGCCGTAGGCAGTTATGTTGGAAAAGACAGGCTGAAGGCGGAAGGCTGTTAGACTGCAGGATATATTCCTAAATACCTTCAGCCTTAAGTCTAAATAACCTGAGCAGTTAAGTTTGTTACTAATCAGAAGGTGTCGTGAAAAAAGATATTCTGACCATACTGGATCTGACAAAAGAAGATATTGACTGTCTGCTCGACAGAGCTGCCGTACTCAAGAGAATGCGAAATGAAGGCGTTTCAAACAGACCGTTTGAGGGGAAAACACTGGGTCTGATTTTTGACAAGGCGTCAACACGCACGAGAGTATCTTTTGAGACCGCAATGATTCAGCTGGGCGGCACCCCGCTTTTTATAAGCGCAAGGGATACTCAGATAGCAAGAGACGAACCGGCCAGGGACACCGCGCGGGTTCTTTCAGGATATCTTGACTGCCTTGCCATAAGAACCTACTCACAGGATCTGCTCGAGGAAATTGCGGAATATGCTTCGATACCGGTGATAAATGCGTTGACCGATTTATACCATCCATGTCAGGTTTTGAGCGATATCTTGACTGTAAAGGAGAAAAAAGGCGGATATGGCGGTATCAGGATAGCGTGGATCGGAGACGGTAATAATGTGGCGCATTCATGGATCAATGCGGCAGCGGTATTGGGGCTCGATCTTGTCCTCGCATGCCCCAAAGACTACCATCCTGACGGAGAGATATTAAAAAGGGCGGTTAAGGCGGGGATCGGGAAAATTCATGTGACGGAGGATCCGCTCGAAGCCGCAAAGGGCGCCGATGTAATATATACGGATGTCTGGGCAAGCATGGGTCAGGAGAACGAGCATAAAACAAGAAAGCGTGTTTTCGAGGCTTACCAGGTAAACAGCAGGATAGTTAAGCATGCTTCAAAAGATGTTATCGTCATGCATTGCCTTCCCGCGCACAGGGAGGAAGAGATCAGCAGAGAAGTCCTTGAAGGCCCCAGTTCCGTCGTTTGGGATCAGGCCGAGAACAAGCTTCATATGACAAAGGCGATACTGGAGGCTTTAATAGGCAGGGGATCGGATAAACTGCAAAGTTCACTTTCCGATTCTTTGTGAAAGAAGAGGGTTTTAGGCTGCAGGCTGAAGACTGTTAGTGTACATAATTGATTCCTGTGCCTAACAGCCTTCAGGCTATTTGCCCGAATAATTTTACAGGAGAGATGACGTGAATGAGAGAATAAAGAAAATAGTGCTCGCCTATTCAGGGGGGCTTGATACATCCGTTATACTGAAATGGCTCGTTGAAACATACAAGTGTGAAGTCATCACAT
>CAZOEH010000236.1:0-5312 GCA_964578785.1 uncultured Desulfonema sp.
ATAATTGTGTTAAGTGAATTATGTATTTTCAACCCCCCGTGTTACCGAAACGGGGAGCATATTATGCTTTCTCGAAATTATGATATCTCAGAACCTGTAGCAATGATCCATAAGTTTTATCTTAAATTTATTCTTTATTTCCATGGGAACAATCAATATCGTAATACCATGGAAGATTAGACAGTGTTTTACCATGTTTTATTGATAATACGATAATACATGGAAATATTTTCCATCATAATATAGACAACATATGGAAAGTTTTCCACTTACCAACACTGTTAGCCAAGCCATTAGAGAAGGAGAAACTACCATGGGATTATTCAAGAATCTTTTTGGTAAAAAAATAGAAATAACAGTTACTGACGAGAATGGTATTAGCAGGGCGAAACAAGTTCTGGAAAGCGATTTAAAACAATGGGAGAGAGATGGGAAAATATCAATGATGAAAACTATTAAAGCTAATGTAGCGGGTTTAAATGGTGTTAGAATTGAGGAATGGACAATAGGGGTCGATGTTTCAAAAGAATCTATTGATAAATTCGCAGACAAAACTACAGGAGAATTATATGTCGGGGAACATTATAAAAAAGGAGAACCAATACAGTATTTAATGATGAAAGACGCATGGGAAGATTATAAAAATATATAATGGTATGGAAGGTACCATCCCAATTCGCATAATCATTTGCTACTACAAAAAACTGGAGGACTGTATGAATGTATTTAATTATAAAATCGTTTCGATTTCTGACCGAAAGTCTAATGAACTACCAAGGATTAAAAAATCTAAACTTGAACCCATAGAGCAAATTAAACAGCTCAGCAAAGAATTATACTCTTTTCTTGAAAACCGTAATGACGCAGAGGTTGAAATTAATGATATTGAATGTTCTCTTAAAGTAACTACCACACAATCTGAGACCGACGTTGATATAGCAGTAAAAAATTGTATCTCAAATTTAGACCTTGAACACGCTAAGAAGTAAATGACCTTTCTTCTGCGAAGAAAAACAGCGAGGTCAGGTATTCACTCTTGACAGTATTACCAAAAATTAAAAAATGCCTAACAAGGCCAATTAATGCAGACGCCTAAAAGCAGTGTGATTTTCGCTTTATATGCCATCTAATTGATCTTCACAAGGCAAATGCCTTGGGATCAAACCGGCGCTGGTTATTGCCAACGTTAAATAATAACAGTTTGTTCCCAGTGCCCAACTTCATCCGTTCCGGGGAGCCAAACAAAAAAAGCCCGGCCTTTTTTCAAAGGGCCGGGTTTTTTGTTTTATGGATTCAAAATGGGCTATTGGGTCTATATCCTTCAAAGCCGTCAAAATGGCCGCTATTACTGTGGGCATACCGACAACCTTGAGCGTCGCTTCAGCCAGCACAACGACCCGGAATACCTCTCAACAAGAACCACCAAAATAATTGAAGGCCCCTGGGAAATAGTTTTTCAAAAATCTTGCGAAAACAGAAGTGAAGCGATGATTCTTGAACGCAGCATAAAAAAGCGGGGAATCCGGCGATATCTTGAAAAACGCAAGAATAACTCGGAATAGGGGATTAATCCTGTTTTAGGCGTTTCAAAAGAGATTGTGTATTAATGCTGCGCCATGATGGAAATAATCAGCTCAAACCGGACAAAAATAATCTTAAAAATGTTGATAGAAATCATAATGTTATTTAAATAAATAATTGTGTTATAGCTACCGGACAGGTGCACTTCTTTTTTACCCACAATGATTTCAATTACCAACGCATATCTGTCATTTCTTGTAACCAACCATGGAAACAGCATATTATTAAGGAAAACCTCCGGGGATTTTTTTGGAGCAACTTGCTGAACAAAATAAATCTTGCATATTTTCTTAAATAATGCCATATTCCTATTTAGGAAAATTGAGGAATTCAAGAAAATGCCTACAAAAAGAGAAATGATAGACCAGTTGCGGAGTGGTAAGGTTGCCCTCTCACCACTCTCTTTTCGATTTCTGGAAGGACAATTGGAGGTTGATGGAAACCGCCGGCTCGATGCGCTTGTGGAAGCATCATGGCGTAAAGGCAAAGCAAGGTTCGCCGTTGAATGCAAAACCCTTTCTACGCCCAGGGCGTTTCAGGATGGGCTGAACCTGCTTAAAATATCGCGGTTCCGAAAGGGCTACAGTCCCATGTTGTTTATGCCTTTCCTCAATGAACGTCAATTGGAAGAGCTGGAGAGGGAAGGTATCAGCGGCATGGACTTGTGCGGTAACGGTGTTGTGATGGTTCCGGGCATATTCGCCGTATTTCGCAGCGGCGGGAAGAATCGATTTTCATCCTCGGCTCCGATCAAGAATATCTACCGCAAGAACAGTTCCATGGTCGGGAGGGCTTTCCTTGTCCGTTCCGGTTACAACACCGTTCAGGATATTCGCTCGGAGATCAACAGGCTCAACCCGCTGGCGAATGGTTGGGATAAGAAGCCCATGAGTCTGTCAACTGTGTCGAAGGCGTTGAAAACGCTGGAAGAGGATCTGATCATAACGCGTAAAGATACGATTCGCCTGCTGCAACCAGACAAACTGTTGGAAAAACTTGATGAAAATTTTGTTCTGCCTAACATGAAAGAGCGGCTCCGCCTCAAGGTCCCGGAGGATCGGGGGCCGCTCCGGAAATTGCTGCTTGATTTATCACGGAAACTGAACCTTCCCATTACAGCTTCGGGAATGTCATCAGTCGGACAATACGCCGTGATGCAGCGGGGGGATATGTTAACCGTCTATTGCCCGTGTATTGAAAAATTGCTTTCACTATTGCCGGGAAGCCAAACGGATCGGTTTCCGAACCTTGAGCTGATCGAAACAGACGATGAAACAGCTTATTTTGATTCGAGGAATGAGGGAGACTTCCGGTGGGCCTCTCCAGTGCAGGTATATCTGGAACTGATGACAGGCGACAAGAGGGATAAAGAGACCGCCGAACAGGTAATGTCATTTATTTTAAAGAATTATCAGCAGGTGCAGCCTTGATTACGATGTCTGTCCTTCAAACGGGGTTACTCGACCTGCTCCACGAACTTCATGGTACAGATGTAAAACTTATCATAGGCGGTGGTTTCGGCATCTATCTTAAGACCGACTATGTGCGCCGTATGGATGTGCGAACCCTTCTTCGACAATGGCCTGAATCACGTTCCACTAGTGACCTTGACTTGTTCCTGCGGCCGGAGCTGCTTATTGAACCGGCTAAACTCAAACCTCTTGCAGAGGCGATTACCAGGCTGGGTTACAAGGTTCTTAAAGGCGCCGAGAAATACCAGTTTGTGAAATCCGGCAGGGGACGCTATAAAGCGGGCAGCATCAAGATCGATATCCTTACGGGTCCGCAAAACCGGTTTGAAGGTACATCGGTAAGAACGGATTCAAGACGTGCGCGGCCAAACCCTTCGGCTGGTATTCACGCTCATCCCGTTGATGAAGCGCTGACTCTGGAGGAAGGATTGTTGAGTGTCTGTATTGAACAAAAATCCGATACGAGTGAGCCAACGCACGGTCAGGTCTTTTTGCCGCAACCGTACACATTCTTAATGATGAAACTCTTTGCTTTCAGAGACAGGATTGACGATGCGGACAAGGAATTCGGACGCTATCATGCCTTAGATTTGTACACCATTCTTGCGACAACAATGGAAAGTGAATGGAAGCAGGCCCTCATATTCCGTGACCGGTATAGAAACGACTCTCGCGTTGTTGAAGCAGGGCAACTTGTTGTCAAATTCTTTTCAGCTCTTGATAAACCGGGAATGATACGATTAAGAGAAAGCAGTTACTATCGACCAGAACTGCAGCTTGATGAATTCATGTCTGCCATGCAAGAGTTGTTTCCCGCTTAAGCTTAAGCCGCCTGCACGATTCCTCTTTTTAAATACAAAGAATCAAATCAAACCGGACAAAAATAATCTTTCGAAAATATTGGTAGAAATCATAACTTTATTTAAATAAATAATTGTGTTAAGTGAATTATGTATTTTCAACCCCCCGTGTTACTGAAACGGGAGGGAACATCATTATGCTTTCTCGGAATGATGATATCTCAGAACTCGTAGCTATGATCCATAAGTTTTATTTTTGAATCTGGTGTTAATTTATTCTTTATTCCATGGGAACAATCAATATCGTAATAACGTGGATAATTAGATAGCGTTTTTTCCATGTTTTATCGATAATACGATAATATATGGAAATATTTTCCATCGTATATAGGTAATATATGGAAAGTTTTCCACTTATTAACACTGTTATTTTTTTAAACATAACCAATAGGAGTAAATGGCCATGAATAAAGACGAAAAGATTAGATACATATATGACCTGCTTAAAAAAAATATTGAGCGTGTTACATCCGTGACTACATCCACAGAAACAGGTAAATCTGTTTTTTGTATCCTTGTAAACGGCATGAGCACCAGCCTCATAATCGAAGATCGTTTCATGGATACAAACTCAAAAGAAGAAATAGAAAAATTCTTCAATGAGTGTAATGTCTATAGCGAGATAGTTCACAACAAAACAAAAATCCAATGCATCAGAGAAGATATTACCTTGTGGCCGAACGACGAGAATTGTCAAAGGCTAAATAGACATTAAGGTATTCTTTATAACCTCGCAATTTACCCGACCAGCTACAACCTGCGGCTTCCGCTGGCCGGTGATTGCGGTCGTTGTCTTTCCGGATCAATGAATGACATGAAAACAGATTTATTAATATATGCTCTTCTGGCTCTTGGATTTATCGTATGGTTCTATTTTAATAGAGAAAAGGAGAAGCGTCATTTGCTCTCGCTTAAACGTGTACAAGAAGATATTTCAATTTTTTCTACAATTATTGAAAATTATAAAAAGCATTACGGGCACTATCCAATCATAGACAAAAAATCTGACAGACAGTCAGGGAGTGCCCTCTTCGAGGTATTGGTTGGCCTGAAAACGCCATGGGGCGATCCATACTCTCCTCATGCTGCGGAACATAATCCAGTTTTGATAAACTTCGCTGAGAGCCTGATTGGTCGCCGGACGATTAACGGAGAAATTGTCGATCCGTGGGATAATCCATATAACATATGTATTGATACAAATAATGACGGAATCGTAGAAATTCATCGTCACTACTTAGAATATGAGGATGGTCCCCTAATTGAACATTACCATGTTAAAATAGGGGCTTCCATCGCCATCTGGTCAAATGGGCCAAATCAAAAGGACGATTTGGGTCTTGGTGATGACATAAAAAGTTGGTGACAGGCAATTAGCAGATGCCAACAAATAAATTCA
>CAZOEH010000237.1:0-1800 GCA_964578785.1 uncultured Desulfonema sp.
TGAAGTATCCGGCGTCACAAAGCATCTTGTAATAAATCTGGATCTAAATAAAATCGGCGGTTCGGCTTTAACAGATAACATTGAAGTGCCCAAATCAAGAACTCTTATTTCAATGACCGGAGAGATACCCGTAACATATGTCCCGGCAAGAAACACAATCTTTTTATCCCATGCGCTTGCCTGGGCGGAAGTTATACGCTCTTTCGATATCTTCATCGGAGTCAACGCGATAGATTTCAGCGGATACCCCGACTGCAGACCCGAATATATCGCCGCATTTGAGCAGATGGCGAATCTTGCAACAAAAGCCGGCGTCGAAGGCAAAACAAGGTTAAAGATCAGAACCCCGTTAATCAGCATGACAAAGTCTCAGATAATCAAAACAGGGATTAATCTGGGAGTTGATTATTCGCTTACCCACAGCTGTTACGACCCGGATCTGAAAGGCCGGGCTTGCGGTCTTTGTGACAGCTGCTTTTTGAGAAAAAAGGGGTTTAAAGAAGCGGGAATAAAGGATCCTGCAGAATACGCCTGTACGCCGTAAAATACATTTTTCCCAGCAATTGTGAAGTGATACCATTTGACAAATTCTCTCCGCAAGACTATTTAATAGAACAATTTCATAAATATTTTATTTTACTTGCTGACTGACCACCAAAAGTCCGGGGATAAATGCGATGAATATCTTCAAGAAGAATCCGATGCTTTTTATGGGAATTGGAATAACCATCCTTTTTTTGGGGATAGGTTTAGTACGCATGGACTTTCTCGACACCCTCGATCTAAAACTCTACAATATAATGGTTGAGTTAAGAGGAGACCCGGGTTCACAAAGCGATATTATAATTGTTGATATAGATGACGATTCGATTGAAAAGATAGGACGCTGGCCATGGCCCCGTTATATTCTCGCAGACGGCATCAAAAAAATAAATTCGGGAGATCCTAAGGTAATAGGGCTCAATCTGATACTGAGCGAACCAGAAGAAAGCACCGGATTAAAAACGGTTAAAGAACTTGAAGCGCTTTTTACGGCGACTTTTTCCGATAAAGCCGGCGAAAAAGGCGCTTCATATCTTCAGGCCCTGCAAAACACCATGGACAGGCTTGATAACGATAAAAAGCTTGCTGAAGCAATCAAGGAATCCGGGAAGGTCGTTCTTCCGGTTTTTTTCAGGGAATCGGTGGCCGGAAGCGGAGAGGCAAGAAAAGCCGACGATTTTCTTACGGCTTATTCGATTCAGAATATCAGAAGTCCTGCCGGCGCCCAGTACTACCAGGCCAACGAAATAATACTCCCTCTTCCTTCTTTTATTGAGGCTTCAATCGGCATCGGCCATATCAATTTCGGTAATGACATTGACGGTATAGCAAGAAGAGAACGGCTTGTTTATGAATACCGCAGGCTCTTCTTCCCCTCTTACACATTAAAACTCGCTTCGGTTTATCTTAATGTTCCGAGAGAAAAATTGTCGGCGGAATTGGGTTCAACCGTCACTCTGGGTTCACTGAAAATACCCACAACCCCGGTCTCCGAACTGCTGGTGAACTTCAAGGGCCCAGGAGGCTCTTTCAAACACTTTTCGTTTTTCGATGTGATCAACGATAAAATCCCGCCAAATGTTTTTAAAAACAAGCTCGTTCTCGTAAGTGCTTCGGCATCCGGACTAATGAACCCGATAAGTACACCCACGGATCCCACCATGTCTGTAGGCGAGTTTTCCGCGCATACCATATGGGCAATACTCAACAGGAAATTCATTCAGCAGCCGCACTGGAATGCCGCAGCCGAACTTATCA
>CAZOEH010000237.1:1810-5312 GCA_964578785.1 uncultured Desulfonema sp.
CTCCTGATCGCCTTAATTTTACCGAAGCTGAAGGCCATGACGGCCGGAATGACATTCATAGCTCTTCTCTTATTCCTAACAGGAGCTTCCACCTTCTTTTTTGTATCCAACGGCCTCTGGGTCCGGGTCATATATCCTGTTCTGGAACTGACCATCGGCTACATAGGTGTAATAAGCCTTAAATATTTCGTAACCGAAACAAAAAAAGAGAAGATTGAAGGCGAATCCGCAGAAACAAACCGCATGCTGGGGATTTCTTTCCAGGGTCAGGGTATGCTTGATATGGCCTTCGATAAATTCCGCCGGGTTCCGGTAGATGACCAGATGAAGGATATACTTTATAATCTTGCGCTCGATTACGAAAGAAAGCGGCAGTTCAACAAAGCTGCTGCGGTATATGAATACGTGGAAGAGCATGACAGTAAATTCAAGGATGTCACAGAAAGAAAGAAGAAGCTGATTCTGGCAAGCGATACTATGATTTTCGGAGACGGAACTCTCGGGGCCGCTCCTTCAGCGGACGGTTTTCTTTCCACCGCCACCGGAACCAAACCCACGCTCGGAAGATATGAGATACAGAAACAGCTCGGAAAAGGAGCGATGGGTATTGTTTATCTTGGCATGGATCCAAGAATAAACCGCACCACTGCAATAAAAACTTTCCGGTTCAGCGATGAACAGAACCCTGAGGAAGTACAGAAAATGAAAGAGAAATTCTTCAGAGAAGCGGAAAGCGCCGGTACTCTTTCCCATCCTAACATAGTAACCATCTACGACGCCGGGGATGATCAGAATCTAGCTTATATCGCCATGGAATATCTGGAAGGCGAAGACCTCGAAAAATATACCCGAAAAGAAAATCTACTTCCGGTTCAAAAGGTTATTGATTATGTTGCAAGCATAGCCGAAGCCCTCGATTATGCGCACAGGAAAGGGATAGTGCACAGGGATATAAAACCTGCAAACATAATGCTCCTAAAAAGCGGCGTGGTCAAAATAACCGACTTCGGCATCGCAAGAATAACGGCAACTTCCCAGACACAGACCGGCGTCGTTAAAGGCACACCCTATTACATGTCCCCCGAGCAGTTCTCCGGAGAAAAAGTTGACGGAAGATCAGACATATTTTCTCTGGGAACAATGTTTTTCCAGCTCTTAACCGGGCAGCTTCCTTTCTTCGGAGAAAGCCCTGCTGCGCTTATGAACCAGATAATGAACGTAAAACATCCGGACCCGAAACAGATCAATCCTAAAATAGTAAAGCCTCTCGTAACTATTATAGACAAGGCTCTAGAAAAAGACCGGGGAAAACGCTACCAGAATGCATCCCGGATGGCATCGGATCTGAGAGAGGTCGGCAGAAGGATTGAAGCGGCTCTATCAAAGATGAAGTCAGGCAGTAATTAAAGACTTTCCCGATCCCTGCGCCGGGATGGTTATTTATAACGGTTCCGGTTTATGATGCTTGACCGAAAAAGGTTTTTATTATATGGAAAAATAATTACCGGATCATTTTCAAAGTCGTTTCCCGCTTTATTTTAACATGCCGGCATAGAGGAATACAGTTTTGATGGTAGTCATCGAATCAACAGGCATAAGTGATGTTGGCAGAAAACGAAAAGGCAATGAAGACGCCTTGTTTACTGATGACTCCATGAATCTATACGTTATCGCAGATGGTATGGGCGGTCACCAGGCCGGAGAGGTCGCCAGCAAAATTGTCGTTGAGACCATCCGTGATTACATGAAGCGTTTTAACGACACAGGCAGAGATGTCGAAGAGCTTGAGGATTCCGATATTTCCCTTTCGAAAGACGCCAACAGGCTTGTTTCAAGCATACATCTCGCCAATAAAGGAGTTTACGGTTTATCTCAAACCAATGAATCATATGAAGGGATGGGGTCGACCGTCTCAGCTGTCCTTTTCACCGATGAGAACATTATTGCCGCAAATGTAGGCGACAGCCCCATCTACCTGATACATAACGGCTGCATAGAACTTCTGTCTGTGCCTCATACCGTTCTTGCCGAACAGGCTGCAATGGATCCGGAAGGAGCCGGAAGATTAGCGCCTCACTTCAGACATATGCTGACCCAGGCAGTCGGCATAGGGCTTACCCTCAAACCTGATGTATGCGAAACACCTTGCTTCAAGGGCGATATGCTGGTATTAAGCTCCGATGGCTTATCCGACAAAGTTACTCCTGATGAGATACTTGAAACGGTGAGAAATGAGTCTCCCCAGAAAGCATGCCAGGCTCTTGTAGATCTGGCGAATGAGAGGGGAGGCGACGATAACGTTACCGTCATTGTTTTAAGGGTTAAGGATAAAAAAAAGAAAAACGGCGGATTAAAAGGATTTATATCGAAAATAGGGAACATTTTATATAAATTTTCTTTCAAATAGATTTAATAATGAGGTACTCAAATGCCGACATTGACGCTTAAATTCAAAGATTCTGTTATTTCCGAATACGTTCTTGAGAAGGGAAAATCACTCAATATCGGAAGGCGGGAAGATAACAATGTCGTTATCGATAATCTCGCCGTTTCGGGACACCATGCAAAAGTGGATTCCGTAGGTGATGGCTTTTTGCTGACCGACCTTCAGAGTAAAAACGGATCGTTTGTGAATGAGCAGTTTGTCTCTTCGCACTGGCTCAGACACGGCGATGTCATAACAATCGGCAAACATACTCTTGTTTTTAAATACAAAGAAGGGGAAGCCAGGAATGAAACAGCCGGCCCTGAAGACATGGATCAAACCATGGTCATGAACACAAGCTCATACAAATCAATGCTCGCCAAGAGCGCACCGGCTGCCGCTGCGGCTGCACCAGCGGCAAAACCACAGGGGAAGGAACCCGTAGGAGTTTTATCCTTTGTAGCCGGCGGTGAAGGAGATTTGGAAATATCCAAGAAACTTTTCAAGATCGGAAAGGCGTCCGCTAACGATATAGTGGTTAGCGGATTCATGGTCGGCCAGGTGGCCGCCACAATAAGCAAAAGGCCTGGCGGTTTTTTCATAAACTATGAAGGAAGCGGTTCAAAACCAAAAGTAAACGGAAACTCCATAAGCGAATCTGTTCAGCTAAAGGATTTCGATGTTATTGAAATAGGTTCCGTAAAAATGCACTTTTTTATAAAATAGATATCCCTTTTATATTCTTATATATCGACTCACCCGCCTCAATTCGCCCAAAACGGACTGCGGCGGATTCGACCGCAGGGAATAATGTCTGTTTTAATTCGCTCACCTATCCGTTTCCATCCGCTTCAAAGTCTTAAGTCCCTTTCCGATAAATATAGCCGTTTCTGCCGCCCGTATAGAGAAATTTGTATAACTATCATGAGGGGCTGGCAGGGGGTATGCGCTGTCAGCTTCTGTGATCCAATGCTATAAAGTTTTCGAACAATAAAGGAGATAAGATAATAATGCCTTTTTTTCAACATGACTCGTCAGATCAGCCTGCACCCAGGTAAAACATCGCCTATACGGAAG
>CAZOEH010000238.1:0-2755 GCA_964578785.1 uncultured Desulfonema sp.
TGCCATCCTTCGGTAATGGGGCTTTCTCCTGTGCCTGCCGTAAGAAATATGATCAGTAAGAGCGGGCTGAAGATAGAAGATTTTGAACTGATAGAAGTTAACGAAGCATTTGCCTCTCAGTACATAGCGTGTGAAAGGGAGCTTGGCTTAAACAGAGAGATTACAAATGTAAACGGATCGGGCATCGGTCTGGGGCATCCTGTGGGCGCCACAGGGGCAAGAATTATTATTACCTTGATTCATGCGATGAGAAAAAGAGGGAAAACGCTCGGACTTGCAACTCTTTGCGGCGGAGGCGGGGTCTCTATGGCGTGCGCTATAGAAATAATCTGAAAACAAAATTTCCATATTGTCATCTTTTAAGCCCGGCATGGATATCTGACCGATGTCCCAACCGGGCTCCCATTCCTTATTATAACTCATTGACAAAGCTTACATAAAATTGCTATTAAGTCCGCAATTCACCTTTCCCATCAAAGTTTCCATGCGTCCCACTAAGCGCATTATATATATGCAGCGGTTTGTTGGCCGGAAAATTGTTTATTAATTTCGTCATTTCCGCCCCCATTTTCATGAGGGTAAATTCCAGCGGGAATCCAGATGCCATTGGATTATGGCAGAGCCGGGTAGGCATGATGCAGCAGAATATCAATATACCGGCAGAACTGGCGACGAACAGATTACATTTTCAGCTTTATGGGTAGATTTTTATATCGGCGTTTCGGGTAGAGAGAAATAAAAATTCTGTTGTTATAAAAAGCATTCCCGTTATTACCCAATTCGTTATTATCCCGCTGCTGTATATCAATACATAATTGCGTATTATGCCACAATAATAAGAAAATTTAAGCTATCATTGAACAATTTTGTAAGCAAAAATGCATATCTTGTTAGAATGCATACCGCATTTCTGGTAATATACACAAAACGATATAATAACTTGTTCGATGAATGAGGAAACAATGAATATCTCCATCAAATACGGAACTGAAAATATCGATTGGGTGGCATTATGCGAAATATTCAGGCTTGCGCCCCTCGGTACCCGTGAACCTGAGAAGTTGAAGATTGCGGCAGAAAATAGCCACACCGTTTGTTCTGCATATGCTGATCAGAAAATCATTGGTTTTGGGCGTGCAATTTCAGATAGCCAATATCAATCAGCCATCTATGATGTAGTCGTATTACCTGAGTTTCAAAATCAGGGTATTGGCAAATTAATTATGGAAGCACTATTGGAGAAATTACCGAAAAGTGGCCCTGTGTTGATATTCGTTGTACCAGGGAAACAAGATTTTTATCGTAAATTTGGTTTCGGCAACTTGAAAACGGGCATGGGGTTATTCCCAAATCCCGAGATATCCAGAGTAAAAGGTTATCTGGAATAATGGCGCATCGAACCATTTTCTGCACCTGACCGGTGTTACGCTGCGCTTCACACCGTCAGGTGAGAAATACGTTACACGGCACCCATAGGAGGTTTAATATGGCACGGAGAGAGAAGCAACATGATGCAGTGGAGCGGCACGAGCAGAACCGCGAGGTGCGATGGCAGCAGTCTCGAACGGTAGAAAAAACGTTCCCTAACGTCCTCAGCATCCGCTTAGCTCTCACATTTGAAGACATTGATGAGAAAACTCATCCTGATCCGAAAGAGTTGACTTACACTGCAAATAGTCGCGCTTTTTTCGAATTGAAATGTCCGTACCAGGAGTGCGTCATGGGGGGTTTTAACTTTACGTCGGCAGTACGAAACGCTATAACTGAGCGCAAAGACTATAGCAAAGGCACCGAGAAGTGCCCCGGCTGGCAAGACCGGGAACGCATCCACAAGCATGGGTGCCACCTCACAGCGCACTATGTATTGCGTGTTGAGTACGCAAGTGCCGTTTAACCATTTGCTGCATGGGAGCGCAAAAAGCAGCGCCCCATGAGCAATTTGTTAGCCCCAAACTTATCAGGGAGTGTCGCATATGGCCAAAAGAGTATTCTTCAGTTTTCATTATCAAGATGTAATCGACTTCCGAGCGAATGTTGTTCGTAATCACTGGATGACCAAACCCGACCGCGAAGAAGCTGGCTACTTCGATGCTTCAATTTGGGAAAGTGCACGCCGCCAAGGCGATACTGCGCTTAAACGGCTAATAAATAGCGGTTTAGAAAACACATCAAACACATGCATCCTGGTCGGGTCACAAACATATGCACGGCCATGGGTCCGATATGAAATTTTAAAGAGTTTCCGACGAGGGAATCACATTTTCGGCGTACATATCAATGGGATCAAGTCAAAGGATCGCACTACGAAACCTATTGGCCCTAACCCGCTGGAATATATCGGCGTTACATTCTCTGATGATGGGCAAACCGCAACCTTATGGGAGAAGAACACGAACGACTGGGTCAAGTACAATAAAATAGATGGTTCAGCGGACTACTCCTTCCATGTTGAGCAACAGTTCCGTGGGAAAGGGTTTAATCTTGCAAACTGGTACACCCTTTACGACTGGAACACTGATGATGGGTTTAACAATTTTTCATCATGGGTGAAATGATGGACTCCGAAATAAATAGCTTTATTTTGTCAGAGGCTTCTCCTTCTGTACAGACCCACCTTGGTATCTTACAGAATGTTATACAACGCATGGCAGGGAACAGTTCTTCATGCAAAGCCTGGTGTATCACTATCGTGTCTGCCGTATTGGTCATCGTTGCCGACAAAGGTAAACCAAATTTTGCATTCATTGCCCTCATC
>CAZOEH010000238.1:2765-5265 GCA_964578785.1 uncultured Desulfonema sp.
GCATACTATCTTGCTCTTGAAAAAGGATTTCGCGCTTCTTATAACGACTTTGTTAAAAAACTTCATTCTGGAAACGCAACGCCCGACGACCTTTACTTGGTTAGTCCGAAGGGCAGTCAGTCGGGTTACCAGTTAGAAGCTTTAAAGTCATTCTCCGTATGGGGCTTCTATGCCACGCTTGTTATTCTCATCGAACTGGCTCGTTCATTCGTACTCAAACAAGGGGGCTAACACCGCACTCCACAGGACGCCAGACAGCCGGCGCCTGTGAGTTCACAGTTATGCTGATGGAAAATGATCATCTATGAACCAAGACTGGATTCTCCATAAAAAAGAAACTCGTCGGTTCTTCTCCAGAGCAACCTGGGTTCCCTTAAGGGCATCCTGCAACGACGAGCAGGGTGAAGTTCCGGAGATAGGCTACGTCGGCGAATTTTTCGGATGTGGGTCTGTTGCGTTCCCACCTGAGCACCGGGAAGCAGCGGAACAACTTGGCTGGAGTAGCATTGGAATCAGTCACAGTGCACAGCCGTATGCTTACGAGGATGGTTACTACTCATCCATCGAGCAGTATCAATACAACGACAAAGAACCCATCGGGGTTCACCTTGTCTTTGAGCACCCTCAACCGGTAGTTGGCGGAAGGCTATGGATACTGAATCCCGATTTGGTTGTTGCTCTACGTCTGATAAAGGATGGAACAAACTGGGTAAGGCCAGAAGAGAATTTCGTTGTCGTGGCTCGTGAGGGTCTTGATGAAAAAGGAGATCATCGCCTTATAGAGATCAAGCGAGAATTTCTCCTCGACTATTTGGCAGCAAGGAACCTATCGCTTCGCCTCTCTTACTACCGCCAAAGAGTGGAAAATGTCGCTGCACTTGAAGGCAGCGCATACGCTAATCTAACGAATCAACAAGAACAGCGAGATGGCGGGCGATTTGAGCTCTTAATTCGCAGATTAGATGATGTCTATGGGGGAAGTTGGGCCTCGTTCAGGGTATGGCGAACTGATGTTGATGAAGATGAAGACGCCCCTGTGATGGGGCCAGAAAGCGATGACAACACCGACTATGAAAGCTCGCAGGGACATCGGAGTGGTTATAAAGGTGTACGAATAGAGGGCGAGTTTAGGCGAGACGAATGGATTGAACATCAAGGGCAGAGTATGCGTGTTCGGGGAGATGCAGATACGAATCTTCCCCAATTCATAGTGGAGACTGACGGGACACGAATGGCATCTGCCGATTTAGACGATGAAGACATTGGCCGATGGCTGTGGTTCCGCTCAAGCGTAGTCAACGAGCTTCTCGGTCTTCGCGGCTTTTCTCTTGAGTGGTATACGGCAGAAACAGGTGGTATTCGCTCCACATCTGGGTATGTGACCCACTTCGGAATTAATTCTTCGGATTTAATCACTGTCTATGCCTATGATGTTGCCCGTCTTGCCGCATGGGAGCAGCATATTTGGGCTGCTCATAACGTTGTTCCGGATGGGAAGGTTTCAAATGAGTTATTAGCAGCGCAAGTAAAAGCTCAACCAGCATCTACCCATGCCGTTGAAGACCTCCTTTTTAAGGTTATGGAGTTGCTAGATGGGGGATTTCGTCAAGAGTTCAACGTTTCTCTTTACACTCACGACATAGAGTATGCCGCAGCCATGAAGCATATATCCCGTTTCGCGAGCAAAGATCAGACGTCATTGCTGAGGTTAGCTAAAGAGCTTGTTCGTGTTTTTACGGATCGGCTTGATGTACGTGAGCTCCGCAAGCTTTCAACGCATGAAGATAAGGAAAAACTCGGTTCGAACAAGCTACTTCAGGATGTTTTAGCCCAGAGGGTTGGGACTGATAAAGCTCGTCTCGTTTTCGGCGCAATTGTTGGCGCATATGACATGCGAGTAGGTGATGCACACCCAACCAGCTCGAAGATTGGAGATGCCTTAAAGCTAGCCGGAGTCGACGAGAGCAAGTCGTTTCTGAGACAAGGCGAACAACTGATTTCGAATTTTGGACAATCAATATGGCAGATAGGAAAATTGTTTTTTGAAAAAACTGAAGACTAAAGGGACTAAGAAATACATAGCATAACAATCACATGCACTCGGACAGCAAAAAGCGACGCTCGTTCCTCGCTCTGCTTTTTGCTGCCGGTGATGTGAGGCGTTCTGTTTTGAAAGGATAAAAAATGATTCTGAAACTTCCAGAAAATCATAAAATGATCATCGACTACCTCAACAAGGTTGACGAAGATACTTTTATTGATGAGATAGTTATCCCTTTTTTCGGATCACAAGGGTATCAGGTATATCGTATTAACTCACATGGGAAAGTATAGGGGACGTATTAAACAATTAAACTTGATTAATTTCTGTTGATCTGCCTCTTATTACTATTTGATAAATAAGTTTGTAAGATGAATACGTCCTCTATTTTTCGTTGGGCTTCCGGAAAGCATAAGGAAGCTGTGAAGGCACGTAGTCTTTTATGTTATTGGGCGGTGA
>CAZOEH010000239.1:0-5237 GCA_964578785.1 uncultured Desulfonema sp.
AGAAAACAAACAATATAATTATCGCCCGAACAATAATTCCGAACGATTTCATATGGCACTCCCGAAAAAATTTAAAACGGCTTCTTACAGAAATAAGCCGGGGAAAATGGATGGTGGAAAACTGCAATTCGAAATTGAACCACAGCCTGCGGAGAGGCACTTCAATAAGAACGGCAATTTAATACTTCATTTTTTGATAATATCACCGGCCCCTGAAACCGCCTGAGTCACATCTCTGGGATTACCGAAATAAATGATATCGCCTGCTCCGTTTATTTCAGCCTTAAGTTTTTTTGAAGCATAAATAACCGCATTTCCGGCTCCGTTTACCGATACCTCAACATTTTCGGCCTTCAGTTCCTTTGCTTTCAGGTCTCCCGATCCTGATACATCAACTCTGAAATTCTTAGTTTTTCCGGATGCTTCAATATCACCGGCGCCGTTAATTTCCAGATCAAGTTTATTATTGTCTACGCCTTTGATAGAAAGATCAACTGCGCCGGAAACTGTTACCTTGTCGATATTTTCTGCAGAGACTCTGACCTCCAGCAGTTTTTTGGGGCATATAGTTTTTGACGTTGTTATCTGGAGGATATTCCCTCTTATCTTCGTTACGATATGGGGCAGTATGTTGCTGTCGCCGCTTATTTCAAGTTTTTGTTTCTTACTGCACTCCACATAGACATTAAAGGCACCGTCCACCTCAATAGCGCTGAATACAGATACATTCCTGTTTTCCGTCTTTGCTATGCCGTTTCCTTCCACGCCGCCTCCGCACCCGCTGCTTCCGGAGCGTGCAGTGCCCCCATCGATCGAAATATCACTTACACTGCCGCCTCCGATGTTTATGGTAATACCCCCGGCAGAACTTTCAATGCCTGTCATAAAAACCATCCATATAACAACCGACAATAATACTGATACATATCCGTATATTTTCATACAGCATCCTTTCCCAATCAGTTGTAGTAACTGGAGGCGCATAACAATTGAACCGCCATGCCATCGTTTAAAAAAACTTTAGTTGTTTCATAACGGTCGCTAATCTATAGCGACAAAAGGTTTCTTGAGATCATTCTTTATGAGTTTACCTTCATCGGGATTCCCGTATATCCTGCTGTATACTGTTTTAGTTTCACCGGTAATTGTGTCGACTACGAAAGCTCCTACTCCTCCTGAATTATTCCCGAAAGAAGTTGCCCAGGAAGATATCTGAAATCTTCCATAGTTGGGAGGCGGCGGACTCAGTGTGTCAGCCCCAGCTAAAAACAATATACCAGTAACCACAAGAATACCCAACAGAAAATACTTGATTCTTTCAGACCAGAGCTTGTCCATCATATAAATCTCCTTTCAAAGTAAATATTAAGTCAGTTAAAAAAATCCCCTTCTCTCCACCTCCATATAATGAGGGAAGATGAAGGGGACTTTAATTATTTAAAACAATGTACGGGGTTCCCTTATATTTATATCAACAGCGGTCTATCGCTTTTTTACAGTTTTTGCTTTCTTGAAATCATCCTGCTGGGCACCCTGCCCTTCGACCTCGATAACTTCTCCAGCACCAACAACAGCTTCGCCTATCATTGCCGATACTGCATCAATGTTCAATACCATCTTTACAAAAGCGTCACCTTGCTGATCCCATCCGAAATCCGTAATCTCGGCAAGGGCAAGTGATGCCTGAACTTTTGTCTGTATGAGATCCGATTTAAGCATATAATTTTCAATTGTCGTCTGGCTCTCAAGAGTAAATCCGGCTATTTGCTGCGCCAGCTGCTTATAAGCATCGATCTGGGCGGCCCTGAGTGCTTTCAGAGGGCCTGCATTCTCGGGAGAACTTGTACCGAAACCGACATGCTTAAACACCTTACCGTTTAAAGCCACGTTCGCCCCGTCTATATTCACAATTTCATTTGCCGTCATGGTAGCGGTAGCTTTGGCAATATCTCTCTGCGGATCGTAAATAACATCTGAAATCTTGATTCCAGACAAGGTTGCGGATGTCTTGGAATCGGTTTTTCCCACATAACTGTCCGCAGCCATGTTTTTTACCTCTTCCGTGGAGCGTACTTTAAGGCCATATACCTGCTCGGTAAGCCCTCTCATAGCATCATTCTTAGCCGCCATTATAGCCATCATTTTTTTATTTCCGGCCCATGCTGCCGGTGCGAATAAAGAAATACAAACAACTAAAACAAGAAAAACTTTAAAACATCTTGATATCATATAACTGCCTCCTCCCTTTTTGGAGTAAATCATGGCTATTGTTTTCTTACCTGACACTTTCCATGTGTGATGGAATCTTTCTTCCGTTTATTATATTAATCCTACTTAGATATGATCGGTTCCGGTTTTTCTTTTTTTAATTCATCAGGCTTGGGCGACTCATCGTTTTCCGGTTTCCTGTTCCCCCCCCAAAAATCCAGAGGAGCTTCCTTAGTTACCGATTTTACCTGATAAACTTCAAAATTTATCTTTCCGCTCTCACTTGTAACCTTTGCCTTCGCATCCACTTTCCCGTCTCTAGGAAGACCGGGAATCTGCTTTACCATTTGTTTGTTCTGATCATCCATTTCCTGTATCCTCTCATCAACCATTTCCTTATTCCCGGCATAGGCTGTTGAGAAAAAACACGATATAAGGCAAACGGACAGTAAACAAATCCAGATCCGGTTATAAAACATATTCGTTACCATTCATCATCCGCAAGTATTTTGCCGATGGAGGTTTTTTTCCTTGCACTGCTGACAGCAGCAGCCTTCGGTGCAGGAGCGGCCTGCTGTTGTTTTACAGATGCCGGGGCCGCTTGAGCAGTCTGCTGCTGCGCTGCTGCAGCAGGAGCGGCCTGCTGAGCTGCGGCCTGTTGAACCTGGGCTTGCGGCTGAGCAGCAGGAGCGCTTGTTTCTGCAACTGCAGGGGCTTGTCCCATAATTCTGTCAAGCTGATTTCTTCTTCCCAGGGTGCTTTCTGTTATCGGTATCGAAGAATATAACCTGACGAAGAGGTTGTCATCTATCTTGCTGGCCGGATTATAACCGGCGTCAAATTGCTTCAGCGCCGCTATTGTGGCATCATCAAGCTGTCCGTTAAGAGCCAGTTCATAACCTTGCAGATAAAGCCATTCCTGAGCCTTGAATATCCTGTCGGAATCTCCGAGTTTATAGTAAAATTTCTTTATTGCGCTTTCGACATCCTTGTCGGGTATCGCATCATCCCCCAGAAGTCTCCAGTAAGGAAGACCGTTGTATTTACCAATAACCTGAATCATGCTCAGTTCAACAAGAAGTCTCACCGCTGCATGCCTTCCCTGGACTTTCTTAACCGATCCCTTTCTTCCAAAAGACTGCCCGAAAAGGCTTATGCCCAGCTCTTTTTCGCCCATCGCCTTTGAGACCTTCATGCTGTTGACGGCGCTCATTCTCGGTATACCGGCCATTGTCCTGAAGTTAAGGAGGTTAAAATCAAGAGTAATGCTTGCCAGGCCGGTTTTTCCGGTATCTCCGTACCTGAGCTTTATCTCTTTCGAAGGCAGATAGTCCGGCAACCCTGTAAATTCCGCTCCTGCGCTGACATCCGTACCATCACCTCTCGTCTCCAACCCTCTGTCGAACTCGGTAATTCCTCCGCTTATTACAACATCCGGTATAAGTTTATCGTCAAAATTCGAATAGCCCGTAACCATCTGGTTCTGCATAAAAGAAGGATCATATGGAATAAATGTGACTCTTCCGCCTATCGAATTCAAAGCGCTCTTTATCATTTCGGTGATATCTCTCGGTATTTCTCCTCCCGTTGCTCCTGAAGTACCGGTATTATCGCCGATAGGGTTGCTCTGAATTTTTACTACATCGACATTATAGATTTCGGTCATTAATCCGAGGTCAGCCAGAGCCTGAGTATAATTGGTTATCTGTGCTGTCGGCGGGGCTGTTTTAAGATCAACCTCTATGTTGGCCGGATCAACCGAAGCGCATGAAACCAGAAGCAAGGAAAATGACATGATAATCAAAACAATTTGCATTCTCTGGTTGGCTTTTTTATTCCAAAATAAATGTTTCATTTTCCCCTCTTTAAAATTATTGTTTTCATATTCATATGTTGGTCTTATTTTAAGACAGAATAAAATTCTCTCTTATTTCATAACCTGAATATTATATATATTTCCAGTCTGAGACCCAGGGCCGACTACGACACTGTTCTCATTCTTATCTCCAGTTATATCCCCGCCGCTGTTTTTTTGGCCGGCTGCCTGATCGCCTTTTTTCGCTTTCATTTTGGCTGCCGCCATCGATTCTATAACAATAAAGTTAACATTATTGTCCTTCTTGCCTATCTCATCATCAGCGCTGATTCCCTCTTCAGTAGCGGTTGAAATTCCGTCGTCAAGATCATCGCCCCGGCTATTTTCTGTAATCATAACCGGAATGATAATTATACACGCAATGATAAACCATTTCTTAAACATATGCCCCCCTTACACATGACGGCGATAAAAACTCTCTTCTGTTAAAACCTTAACCTGAAAATAATATCTTCACTTAATAAAATCTATGAAAACCAGTGTCAGATAACACTTTTTGTTTAACCTGGAACACATTCCTTGAGGGCTTCTGAAAAACTCACTATAAAAATATTACTCACGTTTTGCTTACCGATTCATTTTATTTTGGTCAGGGCTGCGATAAACAACCGCAACCCTGACCATCGATCCGTTAAATGATAAGATACTACTCGAGTTTAACCGAACCCATATTGGCTTCTGCGCCTTTGCCCATTGCCACATTGGCTGCATTCTGAACATTGGACTGATTGATTATGGCGCCCTTTACTGTGGAACCCTTCATTGAAACTGTGCCCATATTTGCTTTCGCGCCCTGACCCATTGCCACATTGGCCGCATTCTTTACACTTGATTTGTTGATAACAGCACCCTGAACATTTGAATTCTTCATAGCGACTGTGCCCATCTGAGCTGTTGCGCCTTTGCCCATTGCCACGTTGGCTGCATTCTGAACATTGGACTGGTTGATTATGGCGCCCTTTACTGTGGAACCCTTCATATCAACTGTACCCATATTGGCTGTTGCACCCTGGCCCATCGCAACGTTGGCCGCATTCTGAACTGTAGATTTGTTGATAACAGCGCCTTTTACTGTGGAATCTTTCATAGCAACTGTGCCCATCTGAGCTGTTGCGCCTTTGCCCATTGCCACGTTGGCTGCATTCTTTACATC
>CAZOEH010000240.1:0-5217 GCA_964578785.1 uncultured Desulfonema sp.
AAATCTTTCCACTCTTGATTTCTTCGAGCTGACCATCCGGCATATGAAGAGAATCCTTGATGTATATCCTGAAATTGTGGCCTGCGATCTGCATCCGGATTACCTGAGCACAAAATATGCCCTCTCGCAAAAAAATGTTAAACTTGTCAGGGTTCAGCACCACCACGCGCATATTGCGGCCTGCATGGCTGAGAATATGATTGAAGGTCCGGTTATCGGATTGTCGCTTGACGGGACAGGATATGGAGAAGACGGCAAAATATGGGGCGGAGAGGTACTTGTTGCAGAAAAGAGCAGGTTTACGAGAGCAGCCCATATCTCCTATATCCCGATGCCGGGAAGTGCTGCGGCCATTAAGGAGCCATGGCGCATGGCCGCAAGTTATCTCTATGATGCTTTCGGTGAAGAGATGTGGGGACTGGATATTCCCGTTTTTAAAGAAAAAAGCGAAGATAAGATCAGGTTCATTATCGACATGATTTCAAAAAAAATCAATTCGCCTGAAACATCGAGTCTGGGAAGGCTTTTTGACGGTATTTCCGCTATTATCGGAATCAGAAACAAAGTCTGCTTTGAAGGTCAGGCGGCAATGGAGCTTGAGATGCTTTCAGATGACAACACTGAAGAGACTTATGATTATGAATGGATAGTGGATGATAACGTGTATAAAATTTTAACGGCTCCATTAATTAAAGGTGTTGTTGCAGATTTTAATAACGGAGTTCATCAGTCTGTAATAGGCGGAAAGTTTCACGCTACAGTGATCCGCCTCTATACAGAGCTGTGTAAAATAATAAGAAAAGATACTGATATTGGAAGAGTAGCTTTAAGCGGCGGCGTATTCCAGAATTCAATACTTTTATCCGGCATGGTCAAACTTCTTGAGAAAAACGGGTTCAAAGCTTATACACATAAACTCGTTCCGTCAAATGACGGGGGAATTTCACTGGGGCAGGCGATAGTTGCCGGGGCGGACATATAATATGACCATAAAGCATGCAGACGAATACAGGGATCCGGGGATTGCGCGGAATATAGTTGCACAGATAAACAATCTGAGCAAAAAAAATATCCGTTTGATGGAAGTATGCGGAACGCATACCATGTCAATATTCAGAAACGGGATAAGAAAACTGATCCCGGAAACAATATCTCTGCTTTCCGGGCCGGGATGTCCTGTTTGTGTGACTGCCCAGAACGAGATAGATGCTTTTATTGAAATATCGGGGAAACCGGATACCATAATAACAACCTTCGGCGATTTAATGAGGGTTCCCGGAACCGGTTCGTCTCTGCAAAAAGAGCGGGCAGGAGGCAAAGATATCCGCATCGTCTATTCCACTTTTGATGCGATTGAAATTGCAAGAAAAAATCCGTTCAAGCGAGTGGTATTCCTGGGCGTCGGTTTTGAAACAACCGCGCCGACCGTAGCCGCATCCGTAATCTCAGCAAGAAACATGAAAATAGACAACTATTTTGTTTATTCGGCTCATAAGACAGTGCCCCTGGCTCTTTTCGCCCTCATGAAGACCGAAGGTATTAAAATAGACGGGTTTCTCCTGCCCGGACATGTTTCAGCTATTATTGGAACAGGGGCATATCTTCAGTTTTTCAATCAATTTAAAATGCCATGTGTAGTTGCCGGTTTTGAACCATCCGATATTCTGCAGGCTATATTGATGCTTGTTGAACAGATAGAGAATAAAGCCCCGGGGCTTGAAAATGCATACAAGCGGGCTGTCTCTTTTGAAGGAAATGAAAAAGCGGTCAGTATAATGAATGATGTATTTGAACCTGCGGATGTTGCATGGAGGGGTATAGGAGTTATTCCGGGGAGCGGGCTTAAGATCAGGGCTGAATTTTCAGATTTTGACGCCGGAAAGAAATTTGAAATAATCAGTAAGGATTCGAAAGAACCCAAGGGATGTGCCTGTGGTGAAATCCTTACAGGCCTCAAAACCCCTGTTGAATGTCCTCTTTATAAAAAAATCTGCACCCCGGTTGACCCTGTGGGGCCTTGCATGGTTTCAAGCGAAGGGACGTGCGCGGCTTATTATAAGTATCACAGCACAGATTAGGACAAATTCACGGTTTGAGGAAAAAACAGATGAAAACCGACAGAGTATTACTGGATCATGGAAGCGGCGGGAAAATATCCCATTCGCTTACTTTGGATATCATGCTACCCGCATTTGACAATCCGATGCTTTCAAAATTAAATGACGGGGCCATATTGAATATCGGCGGGAAAAAATTCGCCTTTTCAACGGATACGTATGTTGTTGATCCTGTCTTTTTCCCCGGAGGGGATATAGGAGAGCTTGCAATATACGGAACCGTGAACGATATCGCAATGTGCGGAGGCATTCCTCTCTATCTTAGCGCAGGGCTTGTCATCGAAGAGGGTTTTTTGATCTCTGATCTTGAGAGGATAATAAAATCAATGGGGGCCGCTGCGGAAAAAGCCGGGGTTAAAGTTGTGACCGGCGATACCAAGGTCGTGCCGAAGGGTGCTGCCGACAAGATATTCATAAACACATCGGGAATCGGGCTGATACCGGACGATGTCGATGTCGGCTCCGACAAGGCTGTTCCAGGAGATGTAATAATATTAAGCGGAACAATTGCGGATCATGGCATAGCTGTTTTGACCCAGCGGGAGGGAATGACTTTTACCTCTTCCATAAAAAGCGATACGGCACCTTTAAATCATATGGTCGAAAAAATTTTTTCTTCGAGCAAAAATATTCATGTGTTGCGTGATCCGACCCGTGGAGGAGTCGGCACATCCCTGAATGAAATAGCCGAAAAGTCAAATTCCGGGATAAAAATTTATGAAAACAGGATACCTGTAAAAAATGAAGTGAAAAGTATTTGCGAACTGCTCGGTTTTGATCCCATTTATATTGCCAATGAGGGAAAGCTGCTTGCTTTTGTCTCGCCGGAAGACGCCGCCAGGGTTCTTTCCGCCGTCAGGGAAGATGCGTTTGGAAAAGACGCCTGCATAATTGGAGAGGTGGTATCCGGACATCCGGGAAAAGTTTTCCTCGAAACTGGAATCGGCGGAACCCGAATGGTTGATATGCTTACCGGAGAGCAACTTCCCAGAATCTGCTGAAAGCAGAGAAACAGGTGCCGGATGAAGTTCAAGAAAAAAACTTTGGCATTATTAATTTTCTTTTTTATAAGCACGGGCTGCAATCTGAAAAAAGAAGTTCTTCTTTCAGGCAGAACCATGGGCACTACATATAATATCAAGGTTGTGACCTGGTTTTATAAAGATACCGAGGAACTGAAAGATAAGATTGAAAAAGAGCTGAAAGAAGTAAACAACAGCATGTCCGTTTTTATTGATGAGAGCGAAATAAGCAGATTCAACAGATTTAACTCCCGGAAAAATTTTTTTATTTCAGACAATTTTTTGCATGTTATGACCGTTGCCCGAAGAATATATATGCTTTCCGGTGGAGCATGGGACGGAACAGTATATCCTCTTGTTGACTTGTGGGGATTCGGTAGAACCGAGCAAGAGAACCGGGTTCCCCAAAAAAAAGAGATTGAAGACCGGCTTGCAAATGTCGGGTTCGATAAAATTGAGATTTCTGAAAATGGGTATCTTGCAAAGAAAAACCCGCTTGTCGGCCTTGATCTTAGTTCGATTGCCAAGGGATATGGTGTTGACCGGGCGGCAGAAGTAATCAGAAATAATGGTATAAATAACTTTCTTGTTGAAATAGGAGGTGAAGTTTATGCCTCAGGCCATAAAATTACCGGTGGATACTGGCTGGTCGGCATAAATATGCCCGATAAAGATTCCCTTAACGGCGATATTTATAAAACGGTAAGCTTAAAAAATAAGGCGTTGGCCACAAGCGGGGATTATAGGAATTTTTTTGAGAAAAATGGGGATTCGTATTCGCATATCATAAATCCCAAAACAGGATATCCCGTGAATAACGGGGTAGTCAGTGTTTCTGTTGTGGCCAACGATTGCACTTTTGCCGACGGTCTTGCAACCGCAATAATGGTTACAGGACATGAAAAAGGGCTTGAAATTGCAAATAAATTTTCCGGTGTTGAATGCCTTGTTGTTATAAGGAATAAGGATGGTACGCTTACCGACTATTTTTCAAAAGGATTCAGAAATGAAGAAAAAATCCTTTTTGAAAGATGACGGTTTTGTAAAAACCGGGTAAGAATTTATTTGACAAGAATTTTATACTTATATAATCAACTTATTAAAAAAACAGATTTTTATTTTTGGGGTAATTCTCTCTGCTCCATTGTTTTTTGAACCGAAACAGCGAGCGTATCAATAGTAGCCGCTATTCCCTGTGGTTGAATCCGCTTCAGGCGGACCGTTTTTTCCAGAGAGCGCTTCAATAATATCAATTCAATCAACACAGCAAAAAGGGAGGAACAGGAAAATTGGAAGTTATTGTCTTATTAAAACAGGTTCCATCAACCGAGTCGTTTGTAGGTATTTCCGAAAATGGCTTATCGGTGAAGACAGATGATGTGAAGTGGGTAATAAACCCTTATGACGAATTTGCTGTTGAAGAAGCCCTTCGGGTTAAGGAGGCTCACGGCGGTTCGGTAACAATTCTTTCAACCGGACCGGAAAAAGCGGTTGAAGCAATAAGAACAGCGCTTGCAATGGGAGCAGATAAGGGCATATTGATAAATGATCCCACCGCCTGCAATTGTGACGGACTGCAGACTGCAAAAATTCTTGCTGCGGTGATTAAAAATATGCCATTTGATCTTATAATTGCGGGTCAGCGGGCTGTTGACGGAGATAACTACACGGTAGGGTCGGCGGTAGCCGGTTTACTGAATATTCCGGCTGTTACTATGGTAATGAAAGAAACTATAGCCGACAGGAAAATAACTTGCAGCAGGACCGTTGAAGGCGGAATGGTTGTTATAGAAGCCCCTCTTCCTGCTCTTATAACAACTCAGCGGGGGCTGAATGAACCAAGATATGCATCTCTTCCCGGTATAATGAAAGCCAAGAAAAAACCGCTTGAAATTAAAAGCCTTAAAGATATCGGTCTTGATGCAGCCGGAATAGGCGCCCCGAAAACAAAAATTATTTCACTCAAATATCCTCCCGAGCGAAAGGGAGGAAAGATGATAGCAGGAGAGACCGCAGCAGATAAAGCCAAAGCGCTTGTCAAAGCCCTGCATGAAGAGGCCAAAGTTATTTGATCAATT
>CAZOEH010000241.1:0-5177 GCA_964578785.1 uncultured Desulfonema sp.
TCGTAAAAAGTCATTCTGCTGTGTTGCACTTCATCTTTCGTCATTGCAGCGTACCCAAAAGTACGCTTCATTCCTCGAAATTCGTGCGCCTTGCATAATGAGCTTTTTACTTTGCCGTCTTAAATTCGACTTTTTATCAAGCCGTCATTTATCGTTTTCCATATTTTCGGCGGGTTCGGTAACCATGCCGAGTTTTTCCACACCGGCGCCTTTTATTTCAGACATGATTTTCACAACCGCACCGTATGAAACATCCTTATCGGCTCTGAGGTATACTTCCTGATCGGGATGTCCTTCCAGAATTTTCCTTATTTTGTTTTGAAGAAGCTCCGGGGCTATTTTATAATTGTTTATATATAATTTCCCTTTTTTATCGAGTGTTATAAGGAGATGATCCTTTTCCGAAACAATCGGTTTTGAAACAGCTTCGGGAAGAGAGACATTTACACCCTGAATCATCATCGGGGCGGTCGCCATGAAAATTATCAAAAGCACAAGCATGACATCCACAAAAGGCGTAACATTTATATCGGACATAAGACGGTCCTTGTCTCCCCCGATCATCATTTTTTATACCCCTTGGCTCTTAAAATATCTCTTTCAATGATATTCAGAAAATCAGCCGCAAAACTCTGAAGCTCCGACTCGATAGTCCTTATTTTCTGCATGAAATAATTGAATGCTATGACGGCTGGAATAGCTGCGGCAAGACCGGCGGCAGTAGCAACAAGAGCCTCCGATATTCCCGGAGCGACTACGGCAAGAGTGGCCGATCCCTTGAGGCCTATCCCATGGAAAGAATTCATGATTCCCCATACAGTACCGAACAGGCCGATAAAAGGTGCTGTGTTGCCCGTAGTAGCGAGAAACGGCACCATCTGAACCAGTCTGGTAACTTCAGTATTTATGGCTCTCCTTAATGCGCGTTTCACATTATCTATTCCTGCAAACCTGGCGCTTATCGACATATCATCAGCACCGGTTCCATGAGATGCTATTGGCACGCCCGACTGGCTTAATTTTGTCAGCTCCATATAACCTATTCTGAATATTCTTGCTATCGGGCTTCCGGATAATTCCTTTGCCTTTGCATAAGCATCTGAAAAATCACGGCTTTTCCAGAAATACTCGGTAAAATACTCGGACTCCCTGAATGCCCGCCTTATATATGAGTATTTAATGAAAATAATAGCCCAGGAAGCTATGGAAAAAAATACAAGCGTTAGCAGGACGGCCTGCACCATCAATCCTGCATTGCCGATCATGTGAATCAAGTCGAGATGCTGTGTGGGCATATGATAACTCCGGTATTTTCCAAGCATTATAAGAGATACTAACTGCCAGTTTTCAATCATTTATTTTATATCGGCCATTATAAACCATGTCAAGGACAAGTTGCCCTTCCAACAAAAATTTAACATTAATATCATGGTTCCGTAAAAGGGGGATTAGCAGTAACTTACTGAAATGCTATTGTCGATGAATAAAATTTATTGACAGAGATGATTTAAAACAATAATTATTTTTTTCCTTATTACCGCGTGGAAATCCGTTATTGATGGTACAAAAACCCGTATATGCCGGGTTAGTAATTTTTTTGTTGAATTGACCTTATATAAGGCGGGGGGAACAATGAACTGGATTACCAGAACTTTCACAAGCTCCATCGGCAAGAAACTGCTGATGGCTGTAACCGGCCTCAGTTTTTGCGTTTTTCTGACGGCGCATCTTATAGGAAACATGACTCTTTATGCCGGAAGGGATGTTTTCAATTCATATGCCGAGCATCTCCATTCGCTCGGACCGCTGATAACTGTTTCGGAAACCGGTCTCTTGTTTTTCGCGATAATTCATATTTTAACCGGCCTCTTTCTTTTTTTTCAGAATATCGCAGCCAGGCCGGCAAGATACGAAGTAAATAAAAATGCCGGAGGCAGGACCGTCGGCTCAGCGACTATGCCGTATACAGGGTTGATACTTATAGCCTTTATCACACTTCATCTGATAAATTTTCATTTCATCGATAAAACAGGAACAACAATATTTGAAATAGTCCGGGATGCGTTTGCCAAACCGGCATATATCGTAATTTATGTTCTTGCTGTTATAATAGCCGCGCTCCATGTCAGTCACGGTTTCTGGAGCGCTTTTCAGACACTCGGGATAAATCATCCGAAATACATGCCCTTTATCAGAAAAGCCGGAATAGCTTTCAGCCTTATTGTAGGACTCGGTTTCGGTTTTATTCCGGTCTTTATTTCGATCACAACTTGACGGCTTCGTAAAAAGTCGTATACGAGCGGATTTGAGATTTTAGAGGGCATTTTCAGACTTTTTACAAAGATATCACAACATAAGGAAGGAAATATCATGAGGCTTGATGCAAAAATACCGTCAGGTCCCATTACAGAAAAATGGGACAGGCACCGTTTCGAGCTGAAACTCGTCAATCCTGCAAATAAAAGAAAATATGAAATTATTGTTGTGGGAACAGGTCTTGCGGGAGGCGCGGCATCGGCTTCGCTTGCCGAACTCGGCTACAACGTTAAAACGTTCTGCATACAGGACAGCCCGAGAAGGGCTCACAGCATTGCGGCCCAGGGCGGCATAAATGCTTCAAAAAACTATCAGAATGACGGAGACAGCGACCGGCGGCTCTTTTACGACACCGTAAAAGGCGGCGATTTCAGGGCAAGGGAGGCAAACGTTTACCGTCTTGCCCAGTTAAGCGGTAACATCATAGACCAGTGTGTGGCGCAGGGTGTCCCGTTTGCCCGCGAATACGGAGGCCAGCTTGCAAACAGGAGCTTCGGCGGAGCGCAGGTGTCAAGGACTTTCTACGCCAGAGGCCAGACCGGCCAACAGCTTCTTCTGGGCGCATACAGCGCTCTTTCAAGGCAGATCGGCGCCGGAAAAGTCAAAATGTTTCCGCGCAGGGAAATGCTCGATGTGGTTGTGATTGATGGCCAGGCCCGGGGGATCGTTGTCCGGAACCTTATAAGCGGAAAAATTGAAAAATATTCCGCCGATGCGGTTGTTCTTGCCACCGGCGGTTACGCAAATGTATTTTTTCTTTCGACAAACGCAATGGCTTCAAACGTCACGGCGTCATACAGGGCATACAAAAGAGGCGCCTTTTTTGCCAACCCCTGTTTTACGCAGATTCATCCGACATGCATACCTGTTCACGGAACATATCAGTCGAAACTCACATTGATGAGCGAAAGTCTGAGAAACGACGGCCGGGTATGGGTCCCCAAAAAGCCGGGAGATAAGCGTTCACCATCTCAGATTCCCGAATCCGAGAGAGATTACTATCTTGAAAACAAGTATCCGAGTTTCGGAAACCTTGTCCCGCGGGATGTGGCTTCGCGCAATGCCAAGGAGCAGTGTGACATGGGGAAAGGGGTCGGGGAAACAGGGCTCGCCGTCTATCTCGATTTTGCCGAGGCGATAAATAGGGACGGCAGGGATGTGATAGCAAAAAAGTATGGGAATCTTTTTCAGATGTATGAAAAGATCACCGCCGAAAATCCTTATGAAACCCCGATGATGATTTATCCCGCGGTCCATTACACAATGGGCGGGCTGTGGGTTGATTACAACCTTATGAGCACGATCAACGGTCTTTTTATACTGGGAGAGGCCAATTTTTCCGATCACGGCGCAAACCGCCTGGGAGCTAGCGCCCTCATGCAGGGTCTTGCGGACGGCTATTTCATAATCCCATATACTATCGGCGGATATCTGGCGGCAAATACGAAAAAAGAAATATCGACCGACCACCCCGCATTCAAAGAATCGGCAGAGAGTATAGAATCCGGCGTAAAGAGACTTCTCTCCATAAAAGGGAAAAGGACGGTTGATGATTTCCACAGGCAGCTCGGAAATATCCTGTGGGAATACTGCGGCATGTCAAGAAACGACGAAGGCCTTAAAAAAGCGGTAAAGCTTATCCGGGATTTAAGAGGCGAGTTCTGGGAGAATGTTCTTGTTCCGGGTTCGGACACCGACTTCAACCAGAGTCTTGAAAAGGCCGGGCGGGTCGCTGATTTTCTCGAATTCGGAGAGCTGATGGTTTCAGACGCTCTTGCCCGCAGGGAATCATGCGGAGGTCATTTCAACGAAGGCTATCAGACGGAAGAAAATGAAGCAAAACGCGACGACGAAAATTTCTGCCATGTTTCAGCGTGGGAGTACACAGGCGAAGGGAAAGAGCCCAACCTTCACAAGGAGCAGCTTGTTTTTGAAAACGTCAAATTAACACAAAGGAGTTACAAGTGACAAAGACTCTCAATTTAACGCTCAAGGTTTGGCGCCAGAAAGGGCCGGATTCCGGAGGAAGACTTGAGACATATAATGCCGGGAATATTTCCACGGACATGTCCTTTCTTGAAATGATCGATGTCATCAACGAAGAACTTACCATAACCGGCAAAGAGCCGATAGCATTCGACCATGACTGCCGTGAAGGAATATGCGGCATGTGCGGAGCTGTTGTAGGCGGCCGCCCCCACGGCCCCGAAAAGGGAACAACACTGTGCCAGCTGCACATGCGCCATTTTTCGGACGGGGATACGATTGTAATTGAACCGTGGCGTTCCAGGGCGTTTAAAATAATAAAGGACCTTGTGGTTGACCGGGGCACTCTTGATAAAATTATTCAGGCGGGGGGTTATGTTTCCGTCAACACCGGCGGAGCGCCCGACTCCAATGCAATACCGATACCGCAGGATACGGCGGAAAAAGCGATGGATGCCGCGGCATGCATCGGGTGCGGAGCCTGTGTGGCCGCATGTCCCAATGCTTCCGCCATGCTCTTTACAAGCGCAAAGATTTCACAGCTTGCCCTGCTCCCCCAGGGAAAGCCGGAAGCCGCAAAGCGGGCCATTGCAATGGTCCGGATAATGGATGAGCTCGGATTCGGAAACTGCACCAATGAAAGGGAATGTGAAGCCGAGTGCCCGAAGGAGATTTCAATAGTAAACATTGCCAGGATGAACAGGGAATTCTTCAAGGCGGCATTCTTGTCGGAAGTAAAATAAAAGGGAAGGGGTCAAAAAGCCGTACATCGTAGATCGTACTTCGAAGATCGTATTTTTTTAGTCTTAAGGTATTTAGACTGAAGACTTTTAGTAGCTTCAGCCTTCGGACTTCAGCCTTTTTTTTCTTACGCC
>CAZOEH010000242.1:0-5162 GCA_964578785.1 uncultured Desulfonema sp.
TATTATCATATCTTTGCAGGCCCCCTTTTTATATGCGTCAAGAAGAATTGAAAGAAGTCCGAGCTTGGGAAGTATAAGCTTTCCGGTTCTGCTCCTCCCGCCTTCAATGAAAAATTCGATATTAAATCCTTCTTCGAGAAGCTTAAATATGTATTCGGAAAAAACCCTTGAATAGAGTGCTGCGCCCCTGAAAGTACGCCTTATGAAGAAAGCGCCGCCTGATCTGAAGAGAGGGCCCATAGGCCAGAATGAAAGGTTCTTTCCTGCGGCTATGTGAGGGCAGGGCATGTTGTTGTGATAAAGCAGATATGAAAGAATAAGATAATCGATGTGGCTTTTATGGCATGGAATTAATATCAAAGGTCCTTTCATGGACATGTTCTTGACCTTGTTCATTCCCTCCGTATTAATGGTGTGACCGTCGAACATGGTGTTTATTATCCATCCGACTATTGCGGCCAGTACTCTTATTATGGCGATATTGTAATTTGCCGCAATCTCCTCAATATATCCGTTAACCTCTTTGCGGATCTGAGCGGCGGGCAGGTTCCGGGATTTCGAGTAACCGGAAAGAAATTCCTGAAACCGGGCTCCCGTCAGAATACTCTCCTTCAATTCTTCCCTTGATTTAAGCACCGGCCCGATAATGCTCTGCCTGTGCCGGTTCAACTGAAGAAGCAGATCACGCCTTATGACAAGCGAACGGTATTTTATGCTGCGCCCCCGCATTTCTTCGGATTCGATGAACTGTTTGAGGTTGATCGGGTCCGATATTTCGACAATTATTTTCTCAGGATGCTTGAAAAGGGTCGCAATTTTTCTCAATATACCCGGATTGTCGGGAGTTCCGAATATGATGTCGGTTAAAGAAGGCGTTGCCTTCATCGGATTTTTACCGAATGAGACGATTTGCGGAATAATATAGACGGGCTGATCGGTCATTTCCTGCAATTCCAGAAGATATGATATGGGATCTGTCTCCGATTTAACGAAGCGCCTGTAAAACGCCTTCTCTTCAACAAGTGAAAGAAATGCCGATTTACCGTTTAAAAGCTCTTCTCTTATATATCCGCTCTTGTAAGGATCAGGGAACGATTTGTTCAGAAGAAAATAATCGAGGTATGAGATTATGGTTCTAAGTATGCGCGGTACAGGTTGCCATATGAACACCTTGTAGTCTAAACCGATTTCGGGAAATGGGATTTTGTTTTCGCTGTACCGGGTATAGGAGAATAAAAACTCGAAGTGGCTTTTGAATTTTGAAGCATACACGACAATCGCGTTTTCCGGAAGCTGCCTGATTGCGGAAAGCCGGTCGGCATCCGTTTCAATTCCGGAAAAGAATAATTTCAGTGTGCTGGCCGATACAAAACTTATGCTTCCCGGCAGATGACATGTGAAGTGATTGTGTGAATCCTGAAGAATCCGGTCGATCAGCTTTCGTATTTTATTTTTTATTCTATTCATAAGCAAAGCAGTAAACAGCTCCTTTTTGTTAAACAGGTCGGAGAAGATTATCAAAACCTGTCTAATTTGCAATATCTTAATTGAAATGATTCCTCTGCAAAGCGATAAGTCTTTTTATTTCAAATATAAACGATGAAGCATTAAAGCGGAGATGATAAAAGAAAATCTTGAGTTGGGCGGAATTGCATGTTATGCTTATAAAAAAAATACGGTTCGTAGAGTCCCAATCAGATTAAAAAACATTCTTTGTCAGGGAGGTTTATTTTACATGAAAGCTTTAATCGGCGGAGCTATTGTATCGGTGATTGGTCTGATTCTGCTTGTATTATGGTGGGAAGAATTTCTGATGATTCTTTCAGGCACAATCCCGGTAATGCTACTTTTAGGAGGTGTGCTGGCTATTTATCTCGGCTTTGATGATCTGAGAGAGAGCTGGAATAAAGAGAGCGTCTCTTCAGGCACCGCGGCAGTCGAAGTGGAAAAATACAAGCATGAGATCGATGAACTTAAAAAAGAGATAGAATCGCTGAAAAAGGCATAAAATAAGGGCTCTGAATCCCGGTTCACAGGGAGATCCCTTTATCGGGTTTAATTTTTTACCGCCCTGGTTGCAAGAGAATCGGCGCGTTCATTTCCCGGGTGGCCCGCATGTCCTTTTATTTTGACAAGTTTCAGATCGCTGAAACTTGTCATTGTTTTTTTTATTCGGTTAATTAATTCAGGATTTTTTTTTGCTTTCCAGTTCAGGGTCAGAACGCCATAGGCGTAAGAGCTGTCTGTGAAAATTCTGACGGGTTTTTTTGTTGTTTTAAGTTCGAGAAGCGCTGTATTAATTGCTTCCAGCTCCGCTATGTTATTGGTCGCAATTCCTATGTGCCGCGACAACTCCTTTTCGTGTTCTCCGAAACGGAACAAAATGCCTATACCCGACGGGCCGGGATTGCCGGATGATGCACCGTCCGTATAAATACAGATTGCACCGGATGGGATATCACCTTCCGGAGTAAAATCTTTATCGGCCTCCTTTCTGTTATTTATTGATGCCTTATCCGGAATCTTTTTCCTGACCAGAGGCGCGTCTGATCCTTCCAGGTTTATATTTTCAATATTGTTTTCATTAATCCAGTATTCATAATCTTGGTTTTTGTTGTATTTTATCAGAACTTTTCCGTTTTTATGCAGGGGTTTCCCCTCCGGACCCAAAGCCTGCCAGACCTTGTTGCCTTTAAACATCATTCTTTTCCACGATATGTCGTTATTTCCCATGATTGGCAATCCAGTCGATATAATCGTAATCAGGCATAAAGATAATACTTTCTGCTTATATTAAGGTATTCCTCAAGCTCCGGCTGCCATCTATTTTCGATGTCATCGATCTGATCCGCTTTTTCAATTGCTTCGCGGATCGATGGATTTCCTGTTATCAGGTCAACAGGATATTTATCAAATTCATACTCATAGGGAGGACTCTTCCATCTGAATTCGCTCCCGTGATGAAGATATATCGCATGAAGTAATTTGAGGGTTGAAAAATACGGTTTATACTTAACCGGATCGGTTATGTGAATCTGAAATCCATTGCACTCTTCTCCCTGCCATTTGTTTGAGGTCGGCTCGAAAACGACCGGGCGAAGCACGATACCCGGCAGCCTGTTGCCGCCTAATGCGGAAATGATTTTACGGGTAATTATAAAGGGCGCTCCGAAAATTTCAAAAGGCTGGGTAGTGCCGCGTCCCTCGGAAATATTTGTTCCTTCAAGAATTACCTGTCCCGGGTAAACAGCTGCGGAGGCAGGGGTCGGAAGGTTAGGTGAAGGGGGGATCCAGGGAAGCCCCGTGTCGCTGAAAAACATTGTTCTTTTCCAGCCTTTCATGGGAACAACTTCAAGATCGCAATCTATTCCGAAATGGCTGTTAAAGAGCAGCGCCAGTTCTCCTATTGTAAGGCCGTGCCGCATCGGGATAGGATAGCGTCCGACGAACGAGGCATATCCGGGTGAAAGGCAGTTCCCTTCGACAGCCGCTCCGCCAATGGGGTTCGGCCTGTCCAGAACCGCTACTTTCCTGCCGAATCTCTTTGCGGCCTCAAGGCAGTAAGACATGGTGTAGATGAAAGTATAAACGCGGGTTCCGGCATCCTGAAGATCTATTAAAAGGATATCGATCGGTTCGAACATCTCCTTCGTCGGGATGCGGGTTTTGCCGTAGAGACTGAAGACCGGAATGCCGAGCAGGGGATCGACCATGTTATCGGACTCTATCATGTTATCCTGTTTTTCGGAAAAAAAACCGTGTTGCGGCGAATATAGAGCCGTGAGCTTTCCGGGAAACCTCATGTTTATCATCTCGCGGGCATGAATGTAATCTCTTCCCAATGAAGCCGGGTTGCATAAAAGCCCAAGGCGTTTTCCGGCGGCAAAAGCCGGGGGCGATTTGATAAAATTTTCAAGTCCCGTCAAAACCGGTCTCATCCTGTCTGGCATCTCCTTTGCTCCTGTCTTTACCATACCGGAATTTGAAAAGACAAGAAGTCATTAATCGGGCATATTCGGGCTTACGGTAAGTTCGCCGGAAACATGTTGCCGGAAAGCGGCGTAAATCTGGCTTTTAATCATATTGTCGGTTTTTAGCGGCAAATCAAATATCTTGACATCAGTGTAATTAAAAAATACAAATAAAATTTATTCGCAAATATCAGGGTTATCGGAATATGCAACTGAATGGATTTAATGATATATATCCAAATGTTCCGGTTTTTATGTCACGGCCGGTGTAAATGAATATACTGCTTGAAGGAATAATAATAATTGTCGGGAATTACGGAAGCGGCAAAACAGAAATATCCATAAATCTTGCGGCAGACAGAAGACTTGCGGGGATAGATGTAAGTGTTGCGGATTTGGATCTTGTAAATCCGTACTTTCGCACACGGGAGGCAAGAAATCAGCTTTCGGATCTCGGGATCGGCGTTATTTTACCTCCGGGGAAATACCTTCACGCCGATCTTCCCATCCTGACTCCAGCCGTTGCGGGACTCATAAGAAAGCCCGCCAGGCTGACGATACTGGACGTCGGGGGAGATAAGGTAGGGGCGACCGTTCTTGCCGCCCTTGCCGATGCTCTGGGTGGGAAAAAATACCGTATGCTGCAGGTCATAAATCCTTTGAGGCCTTTTACGGATACTTTAAAAGGGTGCATGAAAATGAGGGATGAAATAGAAAAAGCTTCCCGCATGCAGATCAGCGGCATTATCGGTAACGCGAATCTTATAGATGAAACGACAGCTGATATTGTATATGACGGGTATGATTTTGTTTCAGCGGTGTCCGAGGAAACCGGGCTTTCCCTGGAATTTATTACTGTTCCTTCCTGGCTTTCGGATGAAATAGACATAAAGCGGTTCTCATGCCCTGTTCTGAAATTACACAGACAGCTTGTTCCGCCCTGGAAAAAAGCTGCTGCGCTTTAGTAAGTAATAGTGTACTGAAAAAAGTACCCCTCAAGGGGGCACTGAAATAAGTCCCGTTTATCGGGGTTGGAATGAAAATACCGGTTGCCTTTTAAGGGCAGCCTGAAATCAAGGAGTATAAATGGCTTATAAACATTCTATCGATGCGGACAGATGCAAGGGGTGCGGTTTGTGTATTGCAGTATGTACCAAAAAAGTTCTCGAAATATCCGGAGAGGTAAATTCA
>CAZOEH010000243.1:0-5150 GCA_964578785.1 uncultured Desulfonema sp.
CAAACTACCGGAATCTAATGACCAGCTACTTCACACTGGCAGGCAAGAAGTAACGTGCGCATCAAATCAAATCCGGCAGAACAAGCGCTTGATCTCCGACCGGGCTGCGTTAAAAGGCTATTACATATTTTCGTGTTAGGCTAATCCTGGCTGCAGTTGAAAAGATGGGCGGCAAAGCATACTTCCAGAAGTCAGTAATCAGCAGGAGTCAGAGAAAGTTGCTGCTTTCAGATGGCAATGATCACCTCTATCGGGACTCTGATTACGGGAGGTATCGAGCCATTAATCCGGCCGAGACGTGTTTCTGACTTCTTGTCTCGGGGAATACGGCTGTTGAAAGCGATTCCCGACCGGCTCTAAATGCGGTCCGTTCGGTGTCATGTATTATAGTCGCCAGAACCCGTCGCCCGATTTCTCAGCAACGGGTTCCGCCATATTCTTGTGAATATCTATCTTTTTAACATCGCCCGCACCTTCTTCAGTGCGTCGGCGACATCCGCATTCCCTTTTGTTATTTCATCCCAGAGACCGGACATGCCTTCTCTCCATAAAGCAGCCTCCGCTGTGTTAGGGATATAGACATTGGCTCCCTTAATATTTTTTGCCTTCTCTAAATCTCCTTTAAGTGAATCCTTGCCGAACTGAACAGTATTGTTTTCTATGGTCGCACTGGCTTCCAGAATTATCTTCTGTTGAGCCGGAGTAAGTTTGTCAAAGTAATCCTTGTTCATGATGATGAATGTGTGCACTACTGAGATCGGTGTTATCAGGGCGTACGGGGCAACCTCATAGAGTTTCCTGTCCACATAGGAGCCGACAGAATTGACCGCCCCATTGATTGTATTGCGCTGTAAGCCTAGATATACTTCGGCTCCTGTGAGAAAAGATGGGCCTGCCCCCCATTTTTTAAGCGCCAGAGCATGTTCGGGGCTTACACCCCTGATAATCTGGCCTTTGAGATCTGCCGGTACCTTTATGGGCTTGGTAGTCAAAATTACCTGGTCATCGGGGCTGGCCATAGCAACCATGGCCAGAAGCTTGACCCCTTTACGCTCCGCTGTCTGTTTCCATGAATCACCGACCTCCGATCTATAGACCTTCCATGTTTCGTCAATGCCCTGGAAGAGATAAGGCATCATATATACCTTCATTGTCGGAGCAAGTTGGCTCTCAATGTACTGGGTAAACGCGCAGCCGGACTCCAGGCCACCGGTCTGAATGGCTTTGATCACCTCATTATCCCTGAATAGCTGGGCTGAATGATATACCTGAACTTTTATATCTCCATTTGAGTTCTTCTCAATGAGCTTTGCCCATTCAATATACTGCTTTGTAAGAAAATGGTTTTCCGGTGCGCCTGAACTGAAACGGATTGTGGCGGTGGCTGCGTTCCCATTCCCTATGCCGATACACATGATCGTGAATGCCGCTAAAACACTTGCAAACAGAACTCTCTTTTTCATCTTGTACCTCCTGTCTATTTTATCGTGTTGTCAAAAAAAGTTTTAAGCAGATTTTCCAAACATTATATTTACATCCAATTATCTGCGTTGTGCCACTCTCCCTTCCATCAAATCCGGATATCGGCAGTTTTATCCCGCAGAGCTGAACATTGACCTGCGTTTATGCCAAAACAGCCGGCAGCCACATCGTCAGGGATGGGAATACACATAGGAGGAGCAGGAAAAATGCCATAATTACGAGAAAAGGCATGACTCCTCTTGATACCTCGGCTGCCGTTGCCTTCCCTATTGCCTGGAGTATGAAGAGGTTAATACCCTCAGGAGGAGAGATCAGGGCCAGTTCACCGACAACGACCTGGATGATTCCAAACCAGATGCCGCTGAAGCCCAGTGCCGTAATAATGGGATAGAGAATCGGAACTGTAATAACCATAATTGACACAGCCTCAAGCGGGCCACCCAGTATAATGAGGAACACTACAATAATGGCTATGTATATCCAGTTCGGTATGGCGAGAGAATTAACAAGCCCGAGAAGCTGCTGGGTAATCTGGGTCATGGTGATGAGATTGCCTGTAATATTCGCCCCGATGATGATCAGGATGATCATGGATGCGAGCGCTCCGGCCTTCATTACGCTGGCCGTGAATTTTGCCCAGGTCATGGTGCGATACCAGATGGCGCATAGAAAAATACTATACAGGAGAGCCACGGCGCCTGCTTCGGTGGGAGTGAACAATCCCGAATAGATGCCGCCCATGATGATCACTATAACTATAAGGCCTCCAAGACCTTCTTTGAAAGCCTGAACGATCTCTTTGAAGCTTGCCCGCTTGTCTCTCTGGATATTTCTGTCCGTCAAACCTACATATACCATGAAGGAAATGAACATTAGAGACAGTATAATTCCCGGAATTATGGCGGCGATGAAAAGCTTTCCCAGAGACTCAAAGGTCAGAGCGGAATACATGATCAGGCCGAGGCTTGGAGGAAAAAGAATACCAAGTGTGCCTCCTGCCGCCAGCAGCCCTATGGTGGTTTTTCTGCTGTAACCCCGGCTGGTCATTTCAGGCAGGGCGATTACGCTCACTGCAGCAGCCACGGCCACGCTTGATCCGGTCATCGCGGCAAAAAGGCCGCAGAAGAGGATAGAGGCTATTCCTATTCCTCCTGGGAGGTGGCGAACCAGGACGTTGGTTAAGCGAAATATTCTTGGGCCCACATCTCCGGCCTGCAATACGGTGCCGGAGAGAAGGAAAAGAGGGAAAGCAATGATGACGATGCTGTCCGTAGAGGCGTAAGAGGTCAGCGGGACATGGATCAGGGCATTAGATCCGCCGAGGAGGAGGAAGAGTCCAAAGACACCGAAGAGGCCCATGGCATAAGAGACCGGCATGCCATTGAAAAGCAACGCGAAGAAAAGGAGCGGCAGCCCCAGTCTCGGTTCAATCTTAAGAAGCACGAGGCTCAGCGCGAGCGCGGCGATGAAGATAACCATGATGACGAGAGATCCCGGGGTGGCATCCTTTATTGAATACTCGTCAGCCGTCATGTTTTTCCGGTTCTTAAAAAGATCATTCTTCAGAAAGATAAGGAGTTGTATGAACATCAAACCACCGCCGATGGGCACAACAAGCTGCGGTATCCAGAGTGGAATTTGAAGCGTTTGAGTCACTTCCTCCATTAAGATAGAGCTTTGTACCATCTTTATGCCATACCAGGTTAGAACCCCGCAGTAGACGAGGCCAAGTAAAGATGTGAACAATTCGAGAAAAAAGACCGACTTCCTGGAAACCATGGAGGTAATAAAATCAACCCTCGTGTGCCCTTTTTCCTGAAGCGTGTAAGCAAAGAGCAAAAAGGAAGCGACAATGGTAAGAAGGCCGCTTATCTCCATTACCCACATGGTTGGGCTGCGGAAGACAAAGCGCATTATCACTTCCAGGGTAACAATCACCGCGACACCCAGATACATCAGGCATCCCAATCTGCCCAGGTTGGTAATTATCCACCGTATGACCGAATTATTTGAAGATGCCGTAAAGTATTTCCCGTGGATTGCAGGGCTGAATCCCCGGACAACTGGTGTCTCTTGTTCATTCTTGGCTGTCGTCATGATCCTCCCGGTGCTGCGCCGGTAGTTGCATCGATTGGGGGTAAAATCGTCAGGACCGCCGGTTTTACAGGCTACATGCCGGTTTACCCAAAAGTTCTTTGCAATAATATGCCTCTTTTGTCCTCAATTTCTCAAGACCCACAAGATTGTTGAAGTCGGTAAAAGTAATCATCTTATCCATATAGCCGGATGTGGAGCCTGTTTTGAAAAGAGTCTCCATTGCCAACCTCACTCCATACGCGGCTGCATAGAGAGTTGAGAGGGGGAATGTTGCTACACTATAGCCGATGCTTTGTAGTTCTGTTGCGGTGATAATCGGAGTTTTACCTCCCTCTACCATATTCGCCATCATCGGCGCTTTCACCTCCTGGCAGACTCGTCTCATGTCTTCCACTGACGATGGCGCCTCTATAAATATTATGTCTGCTCCTGCTTCGGCAAACCTGCCCGCCCTTTCTATAGCCGCGTCAATTCCACACACTGCCAGCGAATCTGTTCTGGCCATAAGCATGAGATCGCCATCCTGCCTCGCATCCACTGCCGCCTTAATTTTGATAACCATCTCTTCGGTCGATATCACCTGCTTACCTTCCATGTGACCACAGCGTTTGGGGAATTCCTGATCTTCTATGAAAAGCCCGGCTACCCCGGCTCTCTCGAATTCTCTCACTGTTCTTGCAACATTCGTCACATTGCCATGACCGGTGTCGCCATCCACGAAGAGAGGGATGTCTACTGCCTCTGAGATATATCTTGCCTGGTTAACCATCTCTGTCATGGTAAGAAGCGACACATCCGGTTTTGCAAGAAGCGAACCTGATGCCGGGTAACCTCCTAAAGTTACAGCCTTAAAACCGGCCTGTTCCACAATTTTTGCGGAAAGGGCATCATAAGCGCCGGGTAAAACAAGAATCTCATCATCCAGCACAAGTTTCTTGAAAAGTGTTGTTTTCTTCAATTTATGTTCTCCTTGTCGGTACAACCGGTAACTGTTCAGGAACCGGAATTCACTTCTTCGATGTAAAAACCAGCAAAAGTTTGGCTGGTTTATCTCCTATGCTTCTTGAATAGTGAGGTTTATTCGAGTCAAAATAATAACAGTCGCCCTCTTCAACAACATTGATTTTACCGTCATAAAAGGATTCAATACGTCCCTCAAGCACATAAACCAGCTCCTGTCCTTCGTGCGTAAGGGGTTCATGGGGGAATTCAAAGCCCACTGTCACAACATAGCCATCCATCCATCTGCCGGCTTTCTTATGGGTGATTGATTCATATACATAGCCGAACTTTCCGAAAGGTCTCGGAACAACCATCCTTTCGGCAGGTTTAACAATGGTAATACCTTGGTCCTCTTCCTTGCGAATCTCGCCGCTCAGAAGGTAAAATACATCCACATCAAGGACATAGGCAATTTTTGAAAGGGTGCTGATGGGCGGTTCGCGTTTAAGGTTTTCAATCTGGCTGAGATAGCTTTTGCCGAATCCCGTCCTCCGCGCTAGTTCATCGAGGGTCATACGTTTTTCCTGTCGTATTGACCTGATGCGTTGCCCGATGGCGTGACAGATCTC
>CAZOEH010000244.1:0-3803 GCA_964578785.1 uncultured Desulfonema sp.
GACCTGCGGCCAACGGATTAGGAATCCGTTGCTCTATCCACTGAGCTACGGGGGCTTAAAAATCGTGGATAGCGAATAACAGATAGAACGTCAAAATTCAAGAGCTAAAATCGGCGGCATCCTGAAAAGAGGTATCATTTTATTTTCCGGCAAAGTCCAAGTTTATTGCCATATTCATAGAATTTATGTTATTATACCTGAAAAAATATCGGGTTGTACTAATTCGAAATCTGTCAAAACAGCAAGGAGGCAATAAAATGATCAAAATCAACCGGATGAAATCTGTTTTTACTTATGCCTGGATACTTGCAGCTCTTCTGTTTCTGATATCAGGATGTGCCGCTCTAAGTAAGGATGATAAAAAAGAGGCTACGGGCTCCTCTTTTCAGAAAGAGAAAAAGAATATGCCCAGTTATTATGATTTTGGAGATGTTCTTGTTCCGAATGAACTCAAGATAGATACCGATTCTTCCTTTGTATACAAGGCGCCGGGTTTTTCGGCGGGTGTTCTTGCTCTGAGCGGAAGGGTGGAGATCGGTTCACTCACCACCTTTTTTGAGGAGAATATGGCCAAGGATAACTGGAAACTGATAAGCACCTTCAAATCACCCCGGACCGTCATGCTCTTTCAGAAGCAGAACAGGTGGTGCGTAATCAATATCACGGACGGCGATTTTTCGACAGATGTCGAAATTTGGGTCGCGCCGTCTATTGCGGAAGGAGGGGGCGGACTTCTCAAATAGGCAGCAGGCAAAAAGATTAGGGTTCAGGGAACAAGGGGCAAGGGAGAAACTGTAACCAGTTACCGGTGGTCAGTAGTCAGGGATCAGGTGACAGCAGTACCTTGACAAATAACAACTGAAAACTGACAACAGACAGCCGGACCCTGACAGCTGAAAGGCGATGTCCGATGATCGATATCCTGTATTTGAAATACTTAATTAACAACATTAATTGCGATGTTGAGGATTGGGCGGAATGAGATATATAAAAGGTAAAAACATCGTTCTTGGTGTGAGCGGAGGTATCGCGGCATATAAGAGCGCGGAACTTCTGAGGCTTATTAAGAAGCATGATGCGGACGCAAGGGTCATCATGACAAAAAACGCCTCTGCTTTCATAGGCCCTCTCACATTTGAAGCTCTCTCCGGCAATCCCGTGTGCACGGATCTTTTTGAAAAGGGGGGCAACTCATCTATCAGGCACATAGAATGGGCAAAAGAGGCGGATGCTGTTGTTGTAGCCCCGGCGACCGCGAATATTATCGGAAAACTGGCGGGCGGCATAGCGGACGATGCGCTGAGCACCTTTATCCTTGCAGTAACGTGCCCGGTCCTGATTTGCCCGTCCATGAACACGAACATGTATGAAAAAGTTTCGGTCCGGAGGAACATCGATATCCTTAAAAAAGACGGTTATTTTATTGTCGAGCCGTCCGAAGGGGAGCTTGCCTGCGGGACTACCGGATACGGAAGGCTTCCAGAGCCGGAAGAGATACTGGACAGGCTGATGAGCTGCCTTTCTCCGAAGGATTTCAAGGGAAAGAGGGTTCTTGTCACCGCCGGCCCGACTAGGGAGCATATGGATCCGGTGCGTTTTATAAGCAATCCGTCTTCTGGCAGGATGGGCTATGCGGTTGCACGGGCTGCCGAACACAGGGGAGCGGAGGTTGTGCTAGTTTCAGGTCCGACAAGCATCAGGACGCCTGTAAATGTTGAAACAGTCATCACCGGATCCGCAGAGGAGATGGCGGCAGCGGTTTTTGATCATATGAATAAGGCGGATATAATTATCAAGACCGCCGCGGTTTCGGATTACAGACCTTCCGTGACCGCGAAACAGAAGATGAAGAAAGGCGATCAGGAGATGACGCTTCTTCTTAAGAAAACGGATGATATTTTGCTGGAACTCGGCAAAAAAAAGGAAAACAGGATTCTGGTAGGTTTTGCCGCTGAAACCGAAAACCTTGAGAAAAACGCTAAAGAAAAGCTTAAAAGAAAAAACCTCGATATCATAGCCGGAAATCTTCTTGTCGGAGAATCTTCCGGTTTCGGTACAGTAACAAACAAGGTTACATTGTTTTTCAGAAACGGCGATAAAGAGGTATTGCCGATTTTGGACAAGGAATCGGTTGCGCATATTCTTCTCGACCGGATTCTGGATCTGGACGCCGGACAGTCTGAAAGGAACATGTAAAAATGGTCAGGTTCGGAAGTAATCCAGGTGATGATAATCGAAAAGAGATTCTCGAAAAAACCTGCAATACGTTAAGATATATGGCTGAATCCGGTTGCACCGGTTTTGACTGTCCGGAAAAAATCATCGATGTAGTAAAAAACCTGGACAGGAATCTCACTTCCGCTGCTGATGATCTGAAAGAATTGCGGAGGCAGCTTGGAGATTGTCAGAGGTGCAAACTCTGCAAGGAGCGCACCAACATAGTATTCGGAACAGGAGATCCTGACGCGAGGCTTGTATTCGTCGGCGAAGGCCCCGGTTATGATGAGGACCAGCAGGGAGAGCCGTTTGTCGGAAAGGCGGGGCAGCTTTTAACAAAGATAATCGAGGCCATGAAGCTCACCCGCAAGCAGGTATATATATGCAACATCATTAAATGCCGTCCCCCGGGAAACAGGAATCCGGCGCCGGACGAGATAAAAGCCTGCTTTCCGTTTCTCGACGGCCAGCTTGATGCGATAAGGCCTGATTTTATCTGCGCCCTCGGCACATTCGCGGCACAGACACTTCTTGATACGGTCGAGCCGATCTCAAGGCTGAGGGGGCGGTTATTTAATCTGCGGGGAATTAAGGTCATGCCTACCTATCATCCGGCATATCTCTTGCGGAATCCCGATAAAAAGCGGGATGTGTGGGAAGACATGAAAAAACTTATGAGCATGATGGATGCCTGAAAGCCAAATATGAAAAATTTAAGATCAGGAATAATATTGTTTGTCATATCCTTTCTGCTGCTGATGCCTGCAGGCGAAGGCATCGCGGGGCAGGGAGACGTGTGCCTGATAAAAATTTCATCCGACATAAATCCGGGTGTGGCCGATTTTTTGAAACGGGGAATTAAATACGCCGGGGAGAATGCTTACGGCTGCATCATTATCCAGCTTGATACTCCGGGAGGTCTTTCCGAGTCGATGCGTGAAATGGTTATGGATATTCTTGCTGCGAAGCTGCCGGTGGTGGTCTTTGTTGCCCCGGGGGGCGCGAGAGCGGCCTCTGCCGGTGTTATTATAACAATGGCTGCTGATATTGCGGCGATGGCTCCCGGCACAAATATAGGGGCTGCCCATCCGGTGGGAATCGGCGGAAAGGATATCGGCGGACCGATGTCGGATAAAATAACCAACGACATGGCGGCATACGCAAGGAGCATCGCTTCAAAACGGCAGAAAAATGCGGAATGGGCTGAAAACGCGGTGCGGAAAAGCGTATCCATCACGGAGACGGAGGCCCTGAAGGAGAATGTAATAGACCTTACGGCAAAAGATATCGATGACCTGGTAAAAAAGATCAACGGCCGGAGTATTCAGGATAAGGGTGTGCTGAAACTTTCCGATTACAAGATAACCGAATACATGGAGCCGCTGAGGACAAAGATTTTAAAAACCATCGGCAATCCGAACATCGCTTACATACTGATGATGATAGGACTCGCGGGTTTGTATTTCGAGCTTGCGCATCCCGGGGCTGTTTTCCCAGGGGTTGTCGGAGGGATCGCGCTGATTCTGGCTTTTTTTTCTTTCCAGACGCTTCCGGTCAACTATGCCGGGATACTACTTATCATACTT
>CAZOEH010000244.1:3813-5134 GCA_964578785.1 uncultured Desulfonema sp.
CTTGCCGTGATTTTTTTCATTCTGGAAATGAAGATAACCAGTTACGGTCTTTTAAGCGTCGCGGGGGTTGTTTCATTCCTGCTCGGCTCCCTTATGCTCTTTGACGGGTCGGTTCCGGGGATCAGGGTTTCGCTCGATGTCCTGCTCCCGACATTTATCTTTATATCGGGTTTTTTTGTCTTTGTCTCGGCTCTGGTTTTTAAATCGCAGATTTCAAAATCAAGATCCGGTTCGGAAGGACTTGTCGGGGAGACGGGAATTGTTAAAACGGATATAATACCCGAAGGCAAGGTATTCGTCCATGGGGAGCTGTGGAAGGCAATATCAAAGAACCCGATACGGGCGGGAACAAAGGTTAAGGTCGTTAAGGTTGAAGGACTTGTTGTGGAAGTCGAACAGTTTGAACAGCCATAGCGGGAGCTTTGCATAACAGATTAAAGAGCCGGCACAGGTAATGGGTTCCGTCGTTTTGCAAGATATTTGTTACGAAACATAACAACGCCCCCTGACTATCAAGAGAGAGACACAGGCAGAGACGAAATAACGGCTTCATGGATATATAACCATTGGGGCTGTCCGGTTTTAATAAGATAAAATAAAAAAGGAGAACAATATGTATGGAATATTTGCAATAATAATCATTGTCGTTTTTTTTCTCTCGACTTCGATAAGGGTGCTGAATGAGTATGAACGGGGCGTAATATTCAGGCTCGGCCGGGTGATAAATGCAAAGGGGCCGGGTCTTATTATTCTTATCCCGGTAATCGACAAAATGGTAAAAGTGAGCCTCCGCCTTATAGTGGTGGATGTTGATCCCCAGGATGTCATAACAAGAGATAATGTCTCGGTCAAGGTCAATGCCGTTATCTATTTCAGAGTGGTCGATACCGTTAAGGCGGTTGTTGAGGTTGAAAATTACCAGTATGCCATGACACAGCTGGCTCAGACGACATTAAGAAGCATATGCGGCCAGGCCGAACTTGATGAGCTTCTCTCAGCAAGGGAAAAGATCAATTCGCAGCTCCAGGAGATTCTTGATGCTCACACCGATCAATGGGGAATCAAGGTGGCGACCGTTGAGCTGAAGCACATTGACCTTCCGCAGGAGATGCAGAGGGCGATGGCAAAGCAGGCTGAGGCGGAGAGAGAGCGCCGGGCAAAAATTATCAATGCGGAAGGCGAGCAGCAGGCTGCCGCCAAACTGGCTGAGGCCGCGCAGATTATTGAGTCTCACCCCATGGCCCTGCAGTTAAGATATCTCCAGACAATGAGGGAGATGTCCGCCGAACAGAATACAACAACCATTTTCCCGGTTCCGCTT
>CAZOEH010000245.1:0-5114 GCA_964578785.1 uncultured Desulfonema sp.
TACGCTTCATTCCTCAAGATTCGCGCGCCTTGCATACTGAGCTTTTTACTTTGCCGTCAAAAACATTATTTTTAATACGGATAAGAAAATAATGAAAGAGATAATAAGAGAAATTATTGAAGAGAGCATTGAGCTGAAAAGAAGATTCATAAGCATCAATACGGATCTGATAATCAATGCGGCGGATAAAATATCCGGTTCCATTTCATCCGGAAATAAGCTTTTAATATTCGGTAACGGCGGCAGCGCGGCGGACGCCCAGCATATCGCCGCCGAGTTTATCAACCGGTTCAGGATTGAGCGTCCTCCTCTTGCCGCCATTTCCCTGACAACCGACACCTCGGTCCTGACCAGTATAGGAAATGATTACAGCTTTGATGATATATTCTACAAACAGGTTCTTGCTCTCGGAAGAGCGGGTGATGTCGCGATAGGCATAAGTACGAGCGGAAACTCGAAGAATGTTATAAAGGCGATTGAGGCTGCCAGAGAAAAAGGACTGTTTACAATCGGTTTTACAGGGCGCGGAGGCAGCCTTGCTTCTCAGGCGCATATGGTTTTTGCCGTGGAATCGGATGTGACGGCGCGGATACAGGAAGTGCATATAACATTGGGGCATATTCTATGCGAGCTTGTCGATAGAAAACTGTTCCCGGATAAATTTTGACGGACTCGTAAAACATGACACATTCTTTCAAACCTATAGATACCGGCAGGCTCAAAACATATTCCATTTCAGAACGCAAAAGCAAGGTCTCCGCTGATGATTTTGCAGCTCCATGGAGAAAAGGCGGATCATTCGCGGAATTTATAGACAGCCTCCCGGATATACTTGCAGGAACTGATGTGCGGACGGTCATATCTTCCATATCTGAAGCCTTCCTCAAAAAGAAAACCGTCTTTGTCGGGATGGGAGCGCACGTCATCAAGGTGGGTCTGAACCCGTTAATCATTGATCTGATGCGGCGCGGAATCATAACGGCTGTTGCCATGAACGGAGCCGGGATCATACATGATTCTGAAATAGCCATGACAGGAAGGACATCGGAAGATGTAGCCGCATCGCTCGGCGACGGCTCATTCGGGATGGCGCGTGAAACAGGCGAATTTTTAAACGGGGCGATAAAAAGAGCTGAAAGGGAGTCGCTGGGGCTCGGAGAGGCGGTTGGAAAAGAGATAGCAGAAAAAGATTTTCCTTTCAGGGATAAGAGCATTCTTGCGGCAGGCGCCATATTTGATATTCCCGTCACCGTTCATGTAGCAATAGGTACGGATATAATACACATGCACCCCGGTTTTGACGCGGGAGCCACAGGAGCGGCGACCCACAGGGATTTTCTGACCTTTGCCTCGGTGGTCTCGACACTTAACGAAGGAGTTTATCTTAATATCGGCTCTTCCGTTATTTTGCCGGAAGTCTTTCTGAAAGCGACAACCCTTGCCCGTAACCTAGGTCATAATATCGATACATTTACCGCCGTCAACATGGACTTTATCCGTCACTACCGCCCGATGACTAATGTTGTAGGCCGACCGACCGCAAAGGGAGGAAAGGGAATAAACCTTACAGGCCATCATGAAATCATGCTTCCCCTTATAGCCGCCGGAGTTATAGAGGCAGTGGAAAACCGAAAATAGAATATCGGACATTGGACATAGAACAAAAAACGAGATAAAAAATCGAAACCCAATAATATTTGCTTGAATTGAATAACCGTCTCTTCGAAGTACGATATTCGAAGTGCGATGTACGGAGTAAAGATTTGAACATCAAACAATTTCGTTATTCGTCCGATAATCTGGGATATCTGCTTTATGCGGATAAATCAGCCATTGCCATAGACGGAGGAGCGGTTGATCAGATATGCTCATTTGCGGGACAAAACGGCCTGAAAATCGAGTATGTCACCAACACCCACTCCCATCCCGACCATACTGCCGGATTAAAATCACTTATCGGCAGGTCAGGCGCCGAATACCTTGACCATAACACTCTTCCGGCGAAAGGATTTATCGGGCTGGCCGGCGAAAAGATAGACGTATACCACACTCCCGGGCATACGGATGATTCCGTGACTTTTCATGCCGGAAATTTTCTTATTACCGGGGATACTCTATTTAACGGCACGGTCGGGAACTGCTTTTCAGGCGATCTTTTCGCCTTTTATAATTCGATAGTAAAACTTATCTCCTTTCCGGAAGATACCATCATATATGCAGGGCATGATTATGTTGAGTATTCAATGTCTTTTGCAAGACTGGTTGAACCCGGGAACAGGGAGATCGGCAGCTTCCTGAAAAAATATAATCCGGATCATGTCTTTTCCAGGCTTGAAGATGAACTGAAGGTCAATCCTTATCTGCGGTTCAATGATCCTGCAATGATATCTCTTCTTAAGGAAAAGGGGCTGCCGGTTTTAACCGAGTTTGAACGCTGGGAATCTTTAATGGGAATGGGGTAGGGAAAATGATCAGAAAAGACAGGGAAATAACATCCAGAGACGAGATGGAATCGATAATAAACAAAGCTTTTGTATGCCGCCTCGGTATGTCGGATGAGAGCGGGCCGTATATCGTTCCGCTCTCTTTCGGCTACAGAGAAGGCTCTCTTTATTTTCATTGCGCAAAAAAAGGCAGAAAACTGGACATCCTGAAAAAGGATAAAAGGGTATGTTTTGAGATTGATACGGACCATGAGATTGTTGAGTCTGACAAAGCATGCAAATGGGGCATGAAATACAAAAGTGTCATCGGGATGGGAAACGCTTCTTTCATTGAAGATATGGAATCAAAGAAAAAAGCGCTTGATATCATAATGCGCCATTATTCAGGGCGGTCTTTTGAGTTTGAGGATAAAGAGATGGAGAGGGTCGTTATTTTCAGAGTGGATATAGAAAGCATGACGGGGAAAAAGAAAGAATAGCGAATGCCGAACATCGGACATCGAATATCGGGAGATTTAAAAGCGAAGTCCGAAATTCAATGTCCTGTTTTTCTAACCAGAGACCATAAACCAGAGACTATAGACCAGAGACCATAAACCAGAGACCATAAACCCTAAACTATATGACTATGATCGATTTTGTAAAGGATAAGGCTGAAAAGCTTTTTGACGGAGCCAGGGGAAGCCACGACTGGGAGCATACCTTAAGAGTTTACGGTCTGTGCGAGCGGATAGGGCCTGTCGAGAAGGCGGACATGGATGTGCTGCGTGTCGCGGCTTACCTGCATGATATAGGACGGGCCGACCAGGATTCCACTTCCGGGTCTGTATGTCACGCGGAAAAAGGCGCTGAGATGGCACAGCCTATTGTAAACGGGCTCCCCCTTTCGGAAGGACGGAAGGAGAACATCATTCACTGCATAAGGGCGCATCGTTTCAGGGGAAAGTGCCTGCCTGAAACTTGCGAAGCAAAAGTCCTCTTCGATGCCGATAAGCTCGACGCGATAGGAGCCGTCGGAGTTGCGAGGGCGTTTCTGTTTGCCGGCGAAGTGGGTGCAAGGCTGCATAATCCCGATCTGAAGATTGAAGATACAATGCCGTATTCCAGGGAGGATACCGGTTTCAGGGAATTCAAGGTCAAGCTTTGCAGAATCAGAGAGAGAATATTGACGGCGGAAGGGAGAAAACTTGCGGATGAAAGGCATGCTTTCATGGAAGGATTCTTTAAACGGTTTTTGGAAGAATATGATGGAAAGAGGTAGATGATATGAGCATTAATATAGTTGATAAAATTGACGACCGGGTCAAGGTAAAGCATCTGCTTGTAAGCGTTTCGGATAAGAAGGGCCTTGAATCTTTTATCCCGGAGATTGCCGGCATAAATCCGGGCATAAGGATTTTTTCAACCGGCGGGACATTTACAAAACTGAAAGAGATTCTCGGCAGCAAGGCTTCGTGCCTGACTCAGGTGTCTGATTATACGGGCCAGCCTGAAACCCAGGGGGGACTGGTCAAGACGCTCGATTTCAGGATATATCTCGGTCTTCTTACTGAAACATATAATGAATCCCACCAGGCTGATCTCAAGAGGACAAAAAGCGTTCCCATAGAAGAGCTTCGGCCAAGAATTTTCTGCGGGTGGCCTCGGTTGTCGATCCCGGAGATTATGCCGGGATAATAACCGAACTGAAGGAAAACGATAATACGATTTCCTTAAAAAGCAGATTCGAACTTGCGAAAAAAGCTTTTGCGCACACCGCGGCGTATGACGGCACGATAGCCGGTTATCTCGCCGGAAGAACTTTTGAGGAAGTAAGGGGATGTTACAAAGCATAAGGGTTCAGGGATCAGGGCTCAGGGATTTTGGGCTATGGATCGATGAGGGAAAGGATTTACAGGATTTTTGACCGTCAGCCTGAAACGGATATGTATTTCAGGCCGCTCTCCCGTAGCGGACTGATAAATAATCCTGTAAACCCTGTTTGATAAGTTTTTGAAAAAGGGGGTTATATGGCCGAAGACCTGCGTAAGATGTATAAAACCATTATGGATGACCACTTTCCGCCCGCGATGGAAATAAGTTTTGTCGATGGAGATAAAAGGCAGACACTTTTTTATGAAAAGGTCGTATGGACCATAGATGACGTCATAAAAGGGTTGCGGTACGGAGAGAATCCCGGGCAGGAGGCCGCCCTTTACAAGCTGACAAACGGAAACCTGGTTCTCGGGGAGATAGAGACGATTCTGCCGGGCAACCATCTCGCATCGGACGTTGAACTGCTCCAGTCCGGCAAGCATCCCGGCAAGACAAACCTTACCGATGCCGACAATGCCATGAACATCCTCAGATATTTTGTAAAGCAACCGGCGGCGGTTATAGTCAAGCACAACAATCCGTGCGGAGTCGCTCTCTCCGGTTCACTTCTTGACGCGTATCTGAAAGCGAACATGGCGGACAGAGTCGCGGCATTCGGAGGATGCATCGCGCTCAACCGGCCTGTTGATATTGCTACTGCCGAAGCTATAAACACGCAGTATGCCGAAGTAGTTGTGGCGCCTGAATTTGAGAAGGGAGTCATGGATATCTTTGCGAGAAAGAAAAACCTGAGGGTGATAAGAATCAGGAACATAGAAAGACTTCAGACCTTTGTCGGGAAAAGGTGCGTAGAGT
>CAZOEH010000246.1:0-4556 GCA_964578785.1 uncultured Desulfonema sp.
TGAAAGTCCCGCCGAGATGGGCATGATGCTGTTAAGGGGTGATGAAACCCCGGAGGAGGTAATTCTTCTCGCATACGGAATGGAAAAGGAGCTGGAAACCTTTTATTCGGTCATGTCCGGAAAAACGGATGACACGGAAGCGGCCAAACTGTTTTCCATGCTTTCTGAAATAGAGGAAAAACACAAAGAGAAGCTTTTTAAATTATATCTCGATCTTGATAAGTCGATAACAGGCCGGGAGGCATTTGAAGCGAAAATTGAATCCGGCACTATGGAAGGCGGTTTTACTACGGAAGAATTTATAGAGAAAAACAGTAACTTTATGAAAACCGTACCCGGCATAATAGATCTGGCAATGATGCTTGAAACTCAGGCGCTGGATCTTTACCTGAGATATACACAAAAGATTTCTGATAATAAAGGAAAGGCTATCCTGTTCGGCATTGCCGATGAAGAGAAGGCCCATCTTGCGGCTTTAGGAGTTCTGCTGGACACAAAGATATAGCAGCCTGTCTTATACGCGGGCTATCCCGGAGGAATATAATGTTTGTTGTCACGGAGTCGGCTGTAAGGCTTTATATGTTCTGGGGCGGTCTTCTCTTTTTTTTATTATTTGAACTCATACTTCCATACAGACCAGGTTCCGTGTCGAAATTCAAACGCTGGATGAACAATCTGTCACTTACTCTGTTTAACAGCACCCTGATTTACCTTATCTTCTCCGCCGCCATTGTAAACACAGCTCTTTACGCACAAACTCACGGAATGGGAGTTCTGAACATCCTCGATCTGCCGGCACCGGTCAAAATTATGGCGACGATAGTTTTCATGGATTTCATGCTCTACATCTGGCATCTCCTCAATCATGAAATGCCCTTTTTCTGGAGATTTCACAGGGTGCACCACAGTGACCTTAATATGGACGTATCTACCGCCACCCGTTTCCATATCGGGGAACTGGCTTTTTCCGCCGTTATCAAGATAGCTCTTATATTCTTTCTGGGCGCAAGTCCGGCCGGAGTGGTGATATTTGAAAGCTCACTTGTACTGTGCGCGCAGTTCCATCACAGCAGCATAAGGGTCCCCAATTGGTTTGAAATCATCTTCTGGATTCTGTTTGTCCCGCCATCCATGCACAGAACACATCACTCTGTTATAATCAGGGAGAGAAATACGAATTACGGCACCATATTTTCTCTCTGGGACCGGCTCATGGGCACGTTACTTGCCGATGTGGATCAGAATAAGATACGTATAGGTATCGGCGCATATCAGAAGCCTGAAAAACTGAACTTTCATCACCTGCTGATCATGCCCTTTACCAGGGCTGTAAACTAAAGATCTCATCTATTGGTGTTTTTATAGGATTATTCACCAGGAGGGAAGACTACCCTTTATATCCGGCAATCTTATCCACATTATCTGTCATTTCGTTGAAAATTTTTTCGGTCCTCACGCACAGCTTTTCAAGCTCTTCGTCAGAGATATCCTTCGGTATTATCATGGGCTCGTGAAATTCTATATATACCGTGCTGAACGGATATGGAATTATGGTCTTGTCCCAAGCCTTGTGAAAAGTTATAACCTTGGTGCCGGAACTTGCAAGCGGTATGAAGTACGAGCCGGTCTCCTTTGCAAGAACAAGCATTCCCTTTTTTAAAACTCGCGCCGGACCTCTAGGCCCGTCAACGGCTGTACCGCAGAATTTCGGAGCCCCTTTCCTGTTCATGTAATCGATCATCGCAAGAAGCGCTTCTCCTCCTCCTTTCGAAGAAGAGCCGCGAACAAAGTCAAACCCGAAGCGCTTCCCGACCCGGGCAATGAGCTCTCCGTCCTTGCTTCGGCTGACCATCGCAACACCGTTTTTGACATTCCTGAAATAATAATAGAGAAATATGGCGTGCCTGTGCCATGAAGCCACAATTACATTCCCCTTGTCCCTGTTGTTGAGAATAAACTCTTCGTAGATATGCCTGTTTATTATTTTAACGCGCACCGTCCCGAACCAGAGCCTGATAAGCCATGAGGCAAGGAAAGAGATCAGGGATATTTTAACCCGTTCCGTAAATGTAAGGTTCTTTTTGAATTCAGCCATTTGCGATCCTGTTATTCTTCCGCAGCAATCTCTTCCTTGAGAAGGCAGCAGGCTATTTTATACTCCGGAGTTCCGTCTTTTTTATAGCTGAGATTACCGGGCTGAATGAGACTGTTCATAACACAACCTTCGGGAATGGAAAGTCCGAACAGGTCGGATTCATTTATTTTTCCTGTTTTAACAAGCAAGTTTCCTTTAAATTCCATGCTGTGAACAGGATAATCCTCGCACAAAGGGCACCGGTAGACCCTTCCGTTCGGAAAAATAAAATAATTATCAGCCACAAGGCCGGCGCATTCAAACCGCTCATCCCGATTTAAAAAAACTTTCGGATAAGTAACAGAAATGCCCCGGCGCGCAACTTTCCGGGCTGTTGCCGGTATCACATCGAGCCATTTCAGGCGGGATACCTGCGGATTTTCCGGAGAGCCTCTTTTTGCGGTTCTCCCTCTTATGCCTATCACCTGAATGAAAAGCCTTCCAATCCCCAAATCAGAGAGCAGGTCCTCAATATTGTTAAGTTCATCTATATTTGCCGAACTTACAGTATAAATCAGGCTTGTATTAAATCCTTTTGATACAGCGTCTTTTACACCCAGAATGCATTTATCATACGACCCCTTCCCTCTTAACAAGTCATTTGTCCGTCTTGTTGCACCGTCCAGGCTGAAACTCATACAGTCAACCTCTTCAGGCGCTGTTTTTGACAGGATGTCGTTAAAGAGGTAACCGTTTGTATCTATCGTGACCGATTTATATCCCGTTTTTTTTGCATGCTTCACGGCAAGAAATAGATCCGGATGCAATGTGGGTTCACCGCCGAGAAAGATGACGTTGGCAAATTCGCTCTTTCCGGCAAACGCGTCTAGCCAGGTCTTTATTGTATCAAGCGGAAGGGTGTTTTTCCCATGCTGCTTTTTATTTATATAGCAGTACCTGCAGCTGAGGTTGCAGTTTGTAAGAATGTGGAAAAAAATATTGGTGGAATTTTTTGAAAACGAAACCGTTTTTTTGTCTTTCATTAAGCGCTTGCTTTAAGCCTTTCGACCTGCTTCCTTGCTTTGACAAGCTCCTCATTTGTCAGGCGCAGCCGTATCGACATATATTCGGCAAAAATCCTGTATAAAAGAAGGAGAAAATCGACTCTTTCATCCCGTTCGCCGCTGCCCACAAGCTTGCTCTGGGCCAGAGTGTCGACCGCAAGGCATATGGTTCTGCCGACGGCATGAACCGATGCAGATCTGCTCAGCGTGTCAATTATCCTCATCTCGCCGAAGATCTCGCCCTTTTTATGGATCGTGGTAATCTCACAATTGTCTTTCGAGACTTTTACTTTGCCTTCTAAAAGAAAATAGAGCCACGGATCCTTTTCACCTTCCTTTATAATGATCTCCCCGTCTTCATATTCCCTGATTTTGCTCAGCCTCAAAAGCTTTGCAAGGCTTTTTATTTCGAAGTGCTTGAGCGTCTGAATATTCATTAGCTTCTGAATATTTTGCATATTATCCTGAAGGTATTTTGACTCGATCATGATGCCTCCTTATTTATATATTTATACAACTCAGGAGATCCCAATCTTTCACTGAGCCATAATCTGTTTATTGGACAGATATAAGAGTAACACGGAAAGATTTATTTTTCAAGACAGTCTTTCGAAAGATACTCATCGAATTCCACGGGATAACATCCATCAAAACATGCCTTGCAGAAATTTCTTTCGGGATTTTCAATATCCGTGGACTTTAAAAGTCCTTCTATGCTCAGATAATGGAGCGAATCAAGACCGAGAAGATCTTTTAACTCAGGTACGGTTTTACCTGAAGCTATCAGCTCTCCCTTTGTTGAAAAATCTATTCCATAATGGCATGGAAACCTGTGCGGAGGGCCGCTTACACGCATATGCACTTTCTTTACTCCCAGCTCGCGAAGCGCTTTCACCCTGGTTTTAACGGTGGTTCCCCTTATAATCGAGTCCTCTATAATCACTATTTCCTTGCCTTTAAGTATCTCTTTTATGGGGTTCAGTTTTATCCTTACGCTAAAATCACGCATACTCTGAGTAGGCTGTATAAAAGTTCGCCCGACATAGTGGTTTCTAATCATGGCCATCTCGAAGGGTATTCCCGATTCTTCGGAAAAACCGAGAGCCGCATATGTTCCCGAATCCGGAAACGGCATTACGAGATCCGCTTTGGCAGGCGCCTCCTTTGCCAGGCAACGGCCGTGCGCCTTTCTTGTTTCATATACATTCCTGCCGAATATCGTGCTGTCAGGACGCGCAAAATAGATGAATTCGAATATGCAAAACGATCTGCGCTCCGGTGTTTCCGTTTTTATGCTTTTCAGCCCGTTTTTACCTATTATTATTATCTCGCCGGGATCAAGCTCCCTTATAAACTCGGCTTCGACAAGGTCAAGGGCGCATGTCTCAGAGGCCAGAACATAGCTTCCGTTCAGTCTG
>CAZOEH010000246.1:4566-5089 GCA_964578785.1 uncultured Desulfonema sp.
TGCCGAGACATAAAGGGCGGAATCCGTTCGGATCCTTAATACCTATAACCTCGCCCTCGCTCGTCAGGACGACCATGGAAAAAGCCCCTTTCAATCTCTTCACGGTTTCAACCAGCGCCTGTTCCAGTCCGTAACTGATATTCTTTACAAAAAGATGCAGGAATATCTCGCTGTCCATCGTGGTCTGGAAAATAGATCCCGCCTCTTCAAGCTCATTTTTGAGGCTGTGAGCATTTACGAGGTTTCCGTTATGGGCGACGGCGTATGATCTTTTCCTGTGATGAATAACAAATGGCTGCGCATTTGAAAGTACCGAGCTTCCTGTTGTGGAATACCTGACATGACCTATGGCGCTCATTCCTTTGAGCTGTTCAAAATGCCTCATATCAAACACATCCGAGACAAGCCCCATTCCTTTGTGGTCGACTATTCTGTTATTTTCCGCAACGGCAATCCCGGCGCTCTCCTGCCCTCTGTGCTGGAGCGCGTAAAGGCCGAAATAGCTGATTTTTGAAGCTTCAGG
>CAZOEH010000247.1:0-5044 GCA_964578785.1 uncultured Desulfonema sp.
TGCAGAAACAGATGTCTTCAGTCTTCCCGATAAGGCCGCCGACATCATTGAAGCTGTTGCAAAGCGCAAAAAGAGTTACCAGGCGCAATAAGTAATACACGAAAGTATTTTATGCCGGATGGACTGTTAAAGGCTGAAAAAGAATAACGTCGAACGTCCAACATCGAACATCGAATAATGAATGTTCATCTTTCAAAACATTGTTCAGCATTGGATGTTTGTTTTTCATTCGATGTTGGACGTTCGGTGTTAAATGTTCGACGTTCATCTTTCAAAACCCTCCCGTCCTTTACTGCCGGGTCATGGTACCATATATTCTTAAAAGCCTGTCCGGAAGTTCGCTTACATCCGAAATTACATTATGATGAAAATGTCCGTAAAGATCATCCAGCCGCGAATCCGGAGCAGCGTCTACCGTTATTGCCCTTACGCATATTTTTTTTGAATGCGCCTCAAATACCGCCATTCGTGTATCTTCAACGGCGTAATTCTGCTTATAACCCGTATCATTGGGAAACCCGTCGCTTATGATCAGAAGAAGCCTTGCCCTTGAATCCGTTTTTTCAAGCCGCGCTGTCGAATGGCGGATCGCTGCGCCCATTCTTGTTCTCCTCTGGGGTGAAACGGCATTTATTCTGTTTATGACGGTTTCATCCATTTTTTCCGAAAATTCTTTTATGTTGTAGTAATCGACGCCGAGCCTTCCCGTTCCCGAGAAACCCGCTACTGCGAACTCGTCTCCTGCAATATCAAGGGCTTCACAGAAAAGCACAGCAGCCTCTTTTATGATTTCATGAACCGATTTGTTTGCTTCCATAACCAGACCGGAAGTTGACCGGGAAAGATCGAGAAGGAGGAGCGCCGCAATATCTCTGCGCTGTTTGATCCTTTTGATATACAACCTGTCTGAAGGGATCATCCCGGCTTTTTTATCGACTGCAAAATCGAGGAGGGCGCGATAATCAAATTCATCCCCTTCGACCCATTGCCGGAGAATTGTGGTCTCCTCAGGTCTTAACAGCTCAAATTCGCGTCTGATCCTCTTTACCGCTCCCCGGTACCTGTTAAGGGCGCTTAAATAAAAATCACTTTTAAATCCCTCGATATTTCTTTCCTGCACCCTGACATGGTCATTAAGATAGTCGCATAAATTCGCATCCCATTCCCTGTACCGGAATATGCCGGAAGCGAAATCATCATCGGGATCAGCATGCCCGTTACTGCTATCGATCAGCTCAGGGGAAAGCAGCAAGGATAATTCAGGCGGTTTTTTCACGTTATTGCTCCGGCCCTGATCTGAAAAATCCCGGGAAGAAATTATTATATCCCTGATATCCTCATTTGAAAAATCTCCGCTTTTTATAACAAGTCTTTTTACTATCTCGGATTTAAAAACATGAATGCCTCTCTTTTCAAGCTCCGCTTTTATTCTTTTCCCCGTATCTTCATACTTTTTGCTGGCGGAAAAATACAAATCCGGTTTCAGTCGCCGGCCAAAAGGCATTTTAAAAAGCCTGTAACAATCTTTTAACCGGCCGTTTTTTTTGTTTTCTTTAAGCATAGCCTCAACCCTGCCGTATGTCTGAAAAAGAAGACAAGCGCATGTTTCAATGCTTCTCTTCTCTTCCATTGTTTTTTCAAAAAGGCCGGATATGGAATCTGCAAGCCTGGTTGTTTCAACATCAGCCGGAAAAGAATCACTACGGTCTTTGCCTATAACTATTCGCAGGTAGAGGAGAAACAGGAGCGGCTCCGGATTGTCATGCTTCCATATTCTCCCGGCTTCCCTGAAAAGCAGAGGATAGGAAATTCTGACAAGGCCCGGATATTTTTCCATGCTGATGACCCTGAGACGACCCTGTTCGAATATATTAAAAAGATCGGCGGCAAGATCCTTTACGGCAAAAATCTTAAAAAACTTTTCCAGATCCGAACAATCTTTTTGAGACTCAGTACCGCACTCAGGAGCATCCGCATCTTTGAAACAGCCGCGATATTGAAGCGCTCTTTCTAAATCAAATTCATACGAATTGAACTCATGGTATCCCGCTTCAAGCCGCACAAGGCACTTGTATAGATCCCTGTTTTCATCATAACTGCCGCAGAGACTTATCTCGTCAGGCAGATATATGAATTTCGCGTCGGAAAAAACAAACGGATTGTTGCCATGTTCATTCAACACTTCCTGCCGCATATTTTTCGGCATTTGGGAAAGCGGGCGGATTGAAAACAGGGTTCCTGTTTTTGCCCTTGCATACCGGGTAAGCTGCAGCCGGACATCTGAAAGCGGAACAGCCGTCTGCAGGTTCAAAAAAGTATCCGCACCAAATCTGGATTCAAGAGACAGGTATTTAATTCCGTACTGCTTCTCTTTTCTTATTTTATCAAGACCGATGGAAACAAACTCCTTCAGGGCATCCTGTAAAAGAAAAGAAAGCCCCTTCCCCATCCCATCGAGAAACGGATCGGCAAGGTGATAATCTTCAAGGATAATCCTGTAGAGCTGCTCCGCCTGCCAGACTCTTTTTGAAGGCGGAAAAGAGAGGACCGCTTTCGGCAGCATATGGGCAAAATGACGGCTTTCTCCGTATGTCAAATCTTTTGAGAAAAGATATTCAATTATCTTAAGATAAACGGAACACGCTTTAATCTCCCCTCCATTAAGCAGGATCGTAACGGCTTCAAGCGGTTCAGCCAAAACATAGGTTCCTTTTTTCCGCATCGAATACACGGCATCAAGAAAGCTTCCAAGAAGAGTTTCATCACCATGTAAAAGAACGGGAACAAGATGTTCCGCCATTATCCTTCCGAGGGTAGGCCCTGTTTCGCCCGCGTTTCGCACAAGTTCTCTGTATATTTGAATCTTCTCAGGGTTTGCGCTTTTAAATAGACCGATATAGCCTTCCGCGAGAGCGCTTCCGAAGGCATGATCTCCGGAAAGAGCCCATATGACTTCATCCGCCATTATCAGAGCCTGCTCTTTTGTTAGAGCAATTTTATTTTTTATTTTCTCTTCAACCGATTTTGCAATTTCCGGATCGGCAAGATAGAGCTTTGACAGGGGCATTGAATATGTTTCCTCATAATTTTCCGGCGTCACGCATCAGCCCGTACCCTGACATGGCGGAAGCGAGTTGTTCAGTAATTCTCTGTTTTATGCCGGTATCAAAATTCATCATCAATAAGGTCTTTCAAAGTTTCGATAAGCTTTCCATCATCCGTCAGAGGCAGGCATATGGCTGATATGCAGGCTTCCTTAACCGGGATATCTTTTCCGATAAGCTGTGCCGCATATATCAGCAGCCGGGTGCTTGCGCCTTCGGTCAGGCCATGCTCCCTCATGCTTCTTATTTTTCCGGCAAGGGATACAAGTTTTAAGGCCGTACCGGCATCAATGCCTCCTTCATGGGAGACAATTTCGGCTTCTTTTTCTGCTTCAGGATAATCAAACTCAAGAGATACAAATCTCTGGCGTGTGCTCTGCTTCAGGTCCTTCAAAATTGACTGGTATCCCGGATTATAGGAAATGACCAGCATGAAACCGGGATGCGCGGATATCACTTCGCCCTTTTTATCGATCCCGAGAGTACGCCTGTGATCGGTCAGCGGGTGAATTACAACAGTTGTATCTTTTCTGGCCTCGACAATTTCATCCAGATAGCATATTGCGCCTGTGCGAACTGCTGTTGTCAGGGGTCCGTCCATCCAGACTGTTTCATCATTTTTCAACAGATACCTGCCAGTGAGATCGGTTGCAAAAAGGTCCTCATGGCATGCAACCGTAATAAGAGGACGTTTTAACCGATAAGACATATACTCTACAAATCTTGTCTTGCCGCATCCTGTCGGGCCTTTAAGCATGACCGGAAGTTTTGCGCCAAACGCGGCCTCAAACATATTTATTTCATTTCCGCAGGCAAGATAATAAGGTTCTTTGTCGATTGTATTGAGAAGTGTCTCCCGGCCAGTTTCATTTTTCATTCAGACATTTCCTCCGTTTATAACAAATTGTTTATTTTACCCTCTCCAGCCGCTGAGAAGGTATCGTAAAAAGTCATATTTTATACGGCAAAGTAAAAAGCTCATTATGCAAGGCGCACGAATCTTGAGGAATGAAGCGTACAAATAGTACGCTGCAATGACGAAAGATGAAGTGCAACTTAAGCAGAATGACTTTTAACGAAGCCGGATATTCGGTTTAAACCTTGCTTTAATATAATACCTGTATTATTTTAACACCTGTTTTACAATACCGGCAAAGGAAAACCGCATAAAATGACTGATAACAGCAGCTGCAATATGGTTCATCGCCTCTCATATGAAGATAAAGAGATCATTCTTATCGGAACCGCCCATGTTTCAAGGGAGAGTGTTGAACTTGTAACCTCTGTAATTAACGAAGAAAAACCCGACACCGTCTGCGTTGAGCTTTGTGAATCAAGATACCGGACTATACAGCAGAAAGATGCCTGGCTCAACACCGATATAATCAAGGTAATAAAGGAAAAAAAATCATTTCTCCTTCTTTCAAACCTTATTCTCGCCTCTTTTCAGAAAAGAATTGCAAAGAAGTTCGATATAGTTCCGGGGCAGGAGATGATCCAGGCCATCCGGGCAGGTGAAGCAGCAGGGTCAGCAATATGTCCGGTCGACAGGGATATAAGAGTAACCCTCTCAAGGGTATGGCATAATATGGGATTCTGGGGAAAGGTTAAACTGATTTTTCAGCTCCTCATGTCCCTTGGAGAGGTCGGTGACATTACCGAAAAAGATATCGAGAAAATGAAGCAGGAGGATGTTCTTGAAACTCTGCTTGCAGAGGTCGGAAAATCTCTTCCTGTCTTAAAAAAGATACTGATTGACGAAAGAGACATGTACCTTGCCCAGAAGATAAAGCTGTCGCCCGGCAGGAAAATAGTGGCTGTTGTCGGAGCAGGCCATGTTAAAGGCATAAAATCATACTGGAACGAAACCATAAACACTGAATCGCTTGAAATAATACCGCCTAAAAGCAGGTTGGCGGATGCTGTCCAATGGATCACCG
>CAZOEH010000248.1:0-5020 GCA_964578785.1 uncultured Desulfonema sp.
TTTATCCGTTAAACCACAAAGCATAATGAATCTGGCTTGTTGACAACTATTCCTTCAGGCATTATTATTGCAAATAAATTCAACAAGGAACAGATATGCCAAGGACTCATAAACAGGAAAAGAAACAATTCGAAAAGCTCTTTAAACAGGGGAATATCGATAATTTCGAAGACAGATTCAAGATTCTTGAAGCATTCCTTCAGACGGAAAATCATTTGACTTCTGCTGAATTGACACAAATACTGAATGATAACGGTCATAAGCTCGACAATGAGTTCGTAAGAGATACGCTGAAACTGATGTGCAATTTCGGGTTTGCGCGGAAAAACAGGTTTGACAACGGCGTTGCCCGTTATGAACACCGGCATCTGGGACAGCACCACGATCACATAATCTGTATTAAATGCAGAAAAATAGTTGAATTCGAAGAAGATGCTCTGGAAAATTTACAGATCGCTATAGCTTCAAAACATGGATTTCACATGCTCCAGCACAGAATGGAACTTTACGGGATCTGTTCCGAATGTCTGAAGGAAAGAGTAAAACTTATGCCTCTTTCGATGGCAAAGCAGGGTGAACGGCTTATAGTAAGGGAGATCATGGGAGGAGCAGGCGCCCGTATGAGGCTTCTTTCCATGGGCATCAGGCCGGAAGATGAGATTGATGTCGTTACGAATATAAGCAGGGGGCAGCTTGTAATTGCCATAAAATCGAAAAGATTTGTAATAGGACAGGGCCTTGCGCAAAAAATAATTGTCGAACCTGTTGAGTGCTGAGGAGCGTTATTCATGCTGCTGAGTGAAATGAAGGAAGGCGAAAGGGGCATAATTCTCCGTGTAGCAGGGAACGGGGCTCTGCGCAGGAGAATACTTGAAATGGGCATTACAAAAGGCACACCGATATATATCGAGAAATACGCTCCGTTGAAAGATCCGGTTGAACTCATAGTAAAGGGATTTCACATATCTCTCAGGGTTGAAGAGGCGGCGCAAATAACGGTAGAAAAATCTCAGAAATAGGACCGGATTGCCCCATGTCTGAAAAAAAAATCATAACTATCGCGCTTGCCGGGAATCCCAACTCCGGTAAAACAACCATATTCAATAACATAACCGGCACACGGCAGAAGGTTGGAAACTGGCCGGGTGTTACCGTTGAAAAAAAAGAAGGGCTTATTCAGAAGTTCGGATACGACCTTAAAATCGTAGACCTTCCCGGAACATACAGCTTGACCCCTTTTTCAATAGAAGAGATCGTAGCACGCGACTTCGTCCTGGAAGAATCCCCCGATGTAGTAATTGATATTATCGATTCATCCAATCTTGAAAGAAGCCTTTACCTCGCAACCCAATTCAGAGAAATAGACGGCAAGGTGCTCTTTGCCCTTAACATGGCGGATGTATCCCGTTCACACGGAACCAAAATAGACGCCGAAAAACTCTCCACCCTGCTCGATGTTCCGGTTGTATTTACCGTCGGAAATAAAAATGAAGGAATCGATAATCTTTTACAGGAAGCCATAAAACTGGCCGAAGCGGACCCCGTTGAAAAAGAAAAAAGAAACGTCAAATACAGCAGAGAGATCGAGAACGCGATTTTAAAGCTTAAAAAGCTTATCGAAGAGAAAGCCGAAAACAAGATTCATTACAGCAGCAGGTGGACGGCGATAAAGCTGCTCGAAGACGACAGGATAGTCAGAGAGCGCTTTATCGGCAAGGCCGGAAAAGCCGGAGAAGAAATACTTGAGGAGGTGCAGGCTCTCCGGAAAAACCTCCTGATTCATTACGATGAAGATCCGGAAATAGTGATGACTGACGACCGTTACGGCTTTATCGCTGGCATCATAAAGGAAGTCCAGATAACCTCGGCAAAAGAGCGTATAGATATCTCACGCAACATAGATCTTGTGCTTACAAACCGCTTCATCGGATTTCCCATATTCATTTTCTTCATATGGGCGATGTTCCAGCTTACTTTTTCGCTCGGAGCTTATCCTACCGGATGGATAGAAAGCGGAGTTATACATATTTCTTCCGCTCTCGACGGGAGCCTTCCTGAAAGCCTCTTTAAAGATTTGCTAGTAAACGGAATAATTGCCGGAGTCGGAAGCGTCATAGTCTTTTTGCCTAACATCCTGATACTTTTTTTCTGCATAGCCCTGTTTGAAGACACTGGCTATATGGCAAGAGCCGCGTTTCTCATGGATAAGATCATGCACCTCATCGGACTGCACGGAAAGTCATTTATTCCGATGCTCATGGGATTCGGCTGCAATGTCCCGGCAATAATGGCCGCCCGTACCCTGGAAAGCGAAAAAGACCGCATTCTTACAATACTTATAACTCCTTTCATGTCATGCTCGGCCAAAATCCCGGTATATATAGTGCTTGCCGGCACCTTTTTTGCGGCAAAAGCAGGCAATGTAATTTTCTCCCTATATCTTCTCGGAATTCTTCTCTCCATATTATCGGGCAAGCTTTTCCGTTCGACCCTTTTAAAAGGAGTCGATGCGCCTTTCGTGATGGAGCTTCCGCCATACAGGGTTCCAATGATAAAGAGCCTGCTCATCCATATGTGGGACAGAAGCAAGATGTTCTTAAGAAAGATGGGAGGCATAATACTGATAGGTTCGGTTATCGTATGGACGCTATCGGCTTTCCCGCGGAACATTGAATATTCGTCGGATTATTCCGCCAGAATGAATGATATAAACGAATCCTTTAATATAAAAATTGCGGCGGCCGATGAAGAAGTTAAAGAGATTCTGAAAAAGGAACGAATCGCGGCAATCGGCATGATTCAAAACGAGATGAATTCCGAGAGAGCTGTGAAAACATACATGGGGAGAATAGGTAAAGTTATTTCTCCTGTTTTTGAACCGCTCGGCATCGACTGGCGCGGCAGCGTGGCGCTTCTTTCAGGTTTTTTTGCAAAGGAGATTGTTGTAAGCACACTCGGGGTGCTCTATTCGGTTGAAGAATCGGATGACAGAGATGCCCTCGAAAAAGCGCTCCGTTCCTCGGGCATGACCCCTCTTTCGGCGCTTTCCATGATGGTATTTGTTCTTCTCTACCTGCCGTGCCTTGCTACAATCGCCACAATAAGGAAAGAGACCGGCTCATTCAAATGGACTGCTTTAAGTATCGTCTACAGCACATCGGTTGCATGGATTGCGGCTTTTTGCGTCTTTCAGGGAGGAAAGCTGCTCGGATATTGAAAAGCCGAACGTCGAACATCGAACTTCGAATGCCGAACTTCGAACGATGTTAAAAATGGACAATGTTCAAAACTGATATATTTCGGATATAATAAGCCCGTCACATATCGCGAAAGCGGGAGTCCGGAAGTAAAACTTAATCCGGCGGTATAATGTTTAAACCTGCCTATATAGAAACCTGTAAAAAAGGATTGCTTAAGAAAAAGGCGGAACAGGCGCGCAAAATACTTGCCTCATGCGTGCTTTGCCCGAGGATGTGCAGGGTTGACAGGCTTTCGGGCGAAACCGGGATATGCAAAACAGGCGCAAGGGCGATGGTGTCAAGTTATAATGCCCATTTCGGAGAAGAAGCTCCGCTTACAGGCCGAAATGGTTCCGGGACGATATTTTTCACCAATTGCAATCTTCTTTGCGTGTTCTGCCAGAATTACGACATAAGCCATGAAGGCTTTGGGGAAGAGGTCTCTGACGAACAGCTTGCCGGAATCATGCTCGCCCTTCAAAAATCCGGCTGCCACAATATCAATTTCGTCACTCCTTCCCATGTTGTGCCGCAGATTCTTTCTGCTCTTGAAATTGCTGTCGAAAAAGGCCTGCATATCCCACTTGTCTACAATACCGGAGGTTATGATAGTGTTGAAACTCTGAAAATACTTGACGGAGTGATTGATATCTATATGCCTGATTTCAAATTCTGGGATCCTGAAATCGCTGCAAAAGCTTGCGATGCAAAAGACTATCCAGGAGTTGCCAGAAAGGCATTAGTCGAGATGTTCAGGCAGGTCGGAGACCTTGTTGCAGACGATGATGGAATTGCCCGGCGCGGATTGCTTGTAAGGCATCTTGTAATGCCGCACGGGTATGCCGGAACAAGGGAAGTAATGCGCTTTATTGCGGATAATATTTCAAAAAACACTTATGTAAATGTCATGTTTCAATACAGGCCCTGCGGTAATGCTTACCGGTTCAGGGAATTCGCCTCAAGACCGGCGGATAACGATTTTGACGAGGCGGTAAAAGCCGCAAGAGAAGCAGGTTTAACACGCCTTGATAAACCGAGACGCGTCTTCATGGCTCTATGAACGCCTTGGCCGATCGTTTTTTCTCATAAATTATTTTAAAAGCAGAGGGAACAGCTATGTCCAAAGAAAGTATAAATCTGGAAAGAAAAGGCAAGATTGCTGTTTTAACCTTAGACCGTCCCCAGCGAAGAAACGCGTTTAATGAACATATGTTTTCCTTCCTTGAGAAGACGACGGATGAATTGAAAAAAAATCCGCCGCGTTCTCTGGTGATAACGGGCGCCGGAGATAAGGCATTCAGCGCAGGATTTGACGTAAGCCCGGATAATCCCATGGTTTCGGGTATTGCGGAATCAGCGGGCAATCAGGATAGCGCTCCTGCCAAACGGATAATCGAACAGGTGCGGAGAGCGGTGGATGAACTGTTTTCCCTGCCTGTCCCGATCATAGCCGCCCTGAATGGCCTGGCTTATGGCGGAGGAGCTGAACTGGCAGTGCGATGTGATATGCGGGTCATGGATCCTGACACAGTGATATGCTTTTCGGAGGTCCGCCTTGGGCTGATGCCGGACTGGGGAGGCGGCCCGGCGCTTGTGCGGCTGATAGGCCCCTCAAAGGCGGCAGACTTGATTCTGACGGCACGCAGGATTGAAGCCGGTGAAGCCATGCGCCTTGGTCTTGTGAACCGGATCAGCAAGCCCGGGCAGGCGCTCGAAGAAGCCGTATCGATTGCTGAAATGATTGCCGCAAACGGACCGAGGGCTGTCTGTTACGCCCTGGA
>CAZOEH010000249.1:0-5007 GCA_964578785.1 uncultured Desulfonema sp.
CATATGTCTCCGCGCAATCATTTGATTTCCTTGAGCTTGCCCAAAATTGCCGATTTCCGGTCTGGAAACTTATAATTGAACAAAACTTTGCTTCTGGATGAACGATACGTGGACGCCGAAGGAATTATTGCGAAGCCGTCAATAAAGGAGATAATAAATGAGCGGTAATGAACAGAGTATGAAAATTGATGTCAAAATGGATCAGGATAATCTTTATCTTGAGGAATCTTTTACCGATTTAAAGGCGGGTTCTATAAGGAGGCTTACGCCGGTACTGCCCGACGGTATGCCCGACAAGAAGCGTAAGATATTTTTCATGGCGCAGACCCAGCTTATGACGCAGGCAGGGCTTATACCAATACAGTGTGAAATTGAGGCCCAGACTCTGAGTGAAGCGATGGAAAAATTTCCTGCTGCGGTAAATGATGCTGTTGATAAGCTTGTTGAAAGGGCAAATGAAATGAGGCGGCAGGAAGCCTCCCGAATTATAGTGCCGGGTTCGGAGATGAGGAATATTCACCTGAAATAATTTACGGTATCGCAAAAAGTCAATTTTTCGCCACGAAGTCACAAAGTCACAAAGAAAGGCCTATTGAAAACATTCAGGTTTTTCTTTGAGTCCTTCGTTATCTTTGTGTGAGAATGACTTTTTACGAGCTCATCAATATTGTGATGAGCTCGTAAGGTCGTGGCCTCCGGAAGCAGGTCGATAAAGGGCCGGACCCCGAGCCTGCTTTTTTTAAGCGGTATGATCCAAAGGTCTCAAGCATGCAAAAAAACAGGAAAGCGGTTATAGGTTGGGCATTGTATGATTTTGCGAATTCGGCCTTTGCTACGACGGTAATGGCCGGCTTTTTCCCTGTTTTTTTCAAGCAGTACTGGAGTTTCGGCGCAGATGTCAATCTCAGCACAGCCAGGCTCGGATTGGGAAATTCGGTTGCAAGCATGATCATTGCGCTGATGGCCCCTCTGCTCGGGGCTATAGCGGACAGGGGTTCGATAAAGAAGAAATTCCTTATTTTTTTTGCTTATATGGGCGCAATCATGACGGCCTCCCTGTACCTGGTGCAGAAAGGCGACTGGATTCTCGCCGTATTTATCTATTCTTTTGCAATCATAGGTTTTTCGGGCGCAAACATATTTTATGATTCTCTCTTGCCGGCCATCGCGGAAAAAGATGAGATCGATTATGTGTCGGGTTTTGGCTACGGAATGGGATATCTCGGCGGAGGTCTCTTGTTCCTTGTAAATGTTCTGATGACGCTGATGCCTGAGAAATTCGGGATTTCCGACCCGGCAAGCGCCGTAAAAATATCGTTTCTTTCAGTTGCGCTCTGGTGGGGTTTTTTTACGCTCTTTACCATTTTATGGGTTCCTGAGCCCAAAACCGCCGAATCTGTAAAAACCGGGTTCAGTTTTATCAGTGGAGGGATAAGCCAGTTATCGGAAACTTTTAAAAAAATACGATCTCAGAAAAATATATTTCTTTTTTTGCTTGCCTACTGGTTTTATATCGACGGAGTCGATACCATCATACGCATGGCGGTAGATTACGGGATGTCGCTGGGATTTGATTCCAAAGACCTTATCGTGTCTCTTCTGATTGTTCAGTTTGTCGGATTTCCCGCCGCAATTGTTTTTGGAAAACTGGGACAGGCCTGGGGTGTGCGCCGGTCGATATTCCTTTCAATCGGAATATATCTCTTTGTCGTAATCTGGGGAACGATGATGACGAAACGCACGGAATTCTATGTTCTTGCAGTTGTTATCGGCCTCTCCCAGGGAGGCATACAGGCGCTCAGCCGTTCATATTTTTCGCGGCTTATTCCACCTGATAAAACAGCCGAGTATTTCGGATTTTATAATATGCTCGGAAAGTTCGCGGTAATTTTCGGTCCGGCGCTTATGGGTTTAACGGGTCTCGCGGTAAAAAAGGCTTTGATGCCGCCTTCTCCGTCTCTGTACGAGCTGGAACATATAGGACAAATCGCATCCAGGGCAGGCATTGCTTCAGTAATGATTCTTTTTATCGCAGGAGGAATTCTGTTCTACTTTGTCCGTGAAGAACAGAATTAAGTCAGATTTTTAACAATATGAGAGATAATCGCCTGAAGTTTTGCCGCATCATTTGAAAAAATCCATTCGGCCCCCCTGTTTAGTTCCCTAAAAAGGCTGTTTCGTGAACTTATGAAGCCTGTTCCGATCTTCTGATTGTTGCACGCGTGCTTTTTAAACATGGAGTCCGATATAAGGAGGTAGTGCCCCGCGATTCCGCCGTAATTCTTCTTTAGCGCTGTTTCGCTTATTCCGCCGGTATTAAATTTTGCCACAGGAATAAACGCGGTTTCAGGCACGAAATCGATTATGCTGAAGATTCCGGGCGAAAGAGATATCAAATGATAATCTTTTACGGGTTCAAGAGATGAAAAAAGATCCTTTAATATGCCTGCCTGATAAACAGGTTCGGGATAGAATTCCTCTTTCATTTCCGCCATGAGATGAAGTTTTTTCCCGTACCTTATAATTGTTTCGGCAAGAGATGGTATGTCGGGAACTGATGATTTTAAATCGGAAAAAGATGTTTCATTAATATTGATGTTTTTTTTAAACACCCTTTTTGTATTTCTGTCATGAAATACGACCGGTTTTAAGTCTTTTGTCCATCGCAGGTCAAACTCAATGCCGAAAATGCCTTTTTCAAGGGCTGTATCAAATGCCTTCAGGGTATTTTCAAAAATAATACGGTTATCGTGTTCCCCCCTGTGCGAAATTATTTTGGAGTTGACGAGGCGGTTTTTATCGGGGAGAGGCCGGGGATATAAAGAGAAGATCAAATCTGCGCTTTTGGATAGTATTCTTTCAATTAATTCAGACGGAAACTCTTTAAGTCCGTGAATCATTTTTTTTCTCTTTTTTCTCTTCGCATGACTCTTCAGTCTTGCACAGTTTGCATCTGGTCTCACTGCACATCTGGCATGAAAAGCAGTCGTGACATCTCTTCTTTTTAACGGTTTCCGGTGTTGTCAGCGGAACAAAAAATTTTCCGCTCATATTAGGAATTTTAATAAAGGGCATAAAAGTAATTTCCCGCGGTCATTAAAAAAACCGTGTTATCGCCGGGCAGCAGAGTCAGGAATCATACTTGACTTGACTCCGGTATGTATTATTGTTAGAAATCGAAACAACTATTTATCTGAACGTCTCTGTTTACTGCTTCTCACCAGGTAAATAACCACTTCTGTTTATATCGGCCTTTTTAGTCTCATTGTAGCATCCGGACAGGTATGGGTAAAGAGAGAATTCAAATATCGGATCTTGTGAATATGTATGACCCTCAATCTGTACTTGATGAGGTTAAAACAACAGTTCTCATGGCATACCCGGATTTCAATTTTATTACTGTGGGGCATGCATTCGATGATATTGTAAATCTCTTCCGCGGCAAATATCCAGGATACCGGCGATGCAATACCAAATATCATGATTTAAGGCATACTTTGGACGCATTCCTTGCAATGGTTCGTCTTATCCATGGAGCCATACTGGGTGGTGAGAAGATCGGGGTGAAAAATGCCAGGCTTGCCCTGATTACAGCTCTTATGCACGATACAGGATACATTCAGACAGATGAAGACCGTTCCGGCACAGGCGCAAAATATACCCAGGTGCATGTCGAGCGGAGCATACTGTTCATGAAAAAGTATTTTACGGACAACGGGTTCTCAAAAGCGCAGTTTAACGCTTGCAATGCCCTGCTTTTATGTACGGAAATTGAGATGGGACAATCTGTTGATAATATAAAATTTTCAACCCACGAAACGGAGCTTCTGGGCAAAATGCTTGGAGCTGCAGACCTTTTGGGGCAGATGGCTGACAGGACCTATATCGAAAAATTACCTTTTCTTTTTCGTGAATACAGGGAAGGTAATGTAGGCGACTTTAAAAGTGAAATAGATCTTTATATGAATACGGGAGAATTTTACGAGAAGATGAAAATAAGGTTGTCCAAAGATTTAGGCAATGTTGCAAGATTCCTTCCCGCACATTTTAAAGCCCGGTTCGGCATTTCAGGAAATTTATACGAAGAAGCGATAGAAAATAATATGAAATATATCAAACAAATTGTTAAGGAATCAGGGAAAGAGTACAAAAAGGTATTCAGACGCACACAGATCGTTTTTAATTAAGAGCCCGCATCCGTTTTTTTATCGCTTTGTACCTATCCGCCTGTTCAGTTTACAATTAATACCGAAAGATCCTTGGCAGATTGCAGTACTTTCTGGGAAACGCTTCCTAATATGAATTCCATTATACCGGAGAGGCCTCTTCTTCCGATAACTACAAGATCATAGCCTGAGTGTGCTTCACTGATGATATCTCTTGCGATCCCGCTTTTCTTTTTTGCAATCTTCGTTTCAATATTTATCTCTTTAAACCCGGCCCCGGTGAGCAGCGCTTTAGCCTTCTGCATGGCCCCGTTTACCACTTCTTTCTTTTTTTCTTCGAGTGCGCAGAAAGCGCTTTGCTGGGTTAAAAAATACGGGGTTAATTCCGGGCTGTTCATGTCGCAGAGAGTTATGTTGTCCTGAACTACATAAAAAAGGGTTACCCTGCTTTCAGGAGTAAAAGTTTTAACAATGAATTCAACCGCTCTCATTGCGTTGTCGGAATCGTCGAATGCAACCAGCATATTTAATCCCATGGGTTAAGCCTCCTTTTTTATAAATGGTTCGGAACAAGGTCTATCACGATGGTTTGATATTATTCAAATTGTCAAAAATTTTCAAGAAAATTAGGAGGAAAATTCAGATAGCCGCCGGGAGCTTTAAAGACTGTTATAAGCTTGATATTTTAAAATATGTATTCTAAGTAGTTTCCATCTGGAAATGGCCCTTTTGAGCGATCTAAAGTGTCAATCTGCGGGATTTCTTGTGCGACATACATCGCGTATGTCTTAAGCGCAATCCCTTGATTTTCTTGAGCTTGCCCAAAATTGCCTATTTCCGG
>CAZOEH010000250.1:0-3806 GCA_964578785.1 uncultured Desulfonema sp.
AATCCGTCGGCAGGCGGCACAAGCCCCATGTTTCCTGCTACAGGCTCAACTATGATGCATGCAATCTTCCGGGCGTGCTTTTTCACAGCCTCTTTGACGCTTTTTATGTCATTGTAGGGAAGGGATAATGTGCCCGCTACAAAAGATTCCGGAACTCCGGGACTTCCCGGAATACCGAGAGTCGCCACGCCTGATCCGGCTTCAACAAGAAGCGAATCGGAATGGCCGTGATAGCATCCGTCGAACTTGATAATCATATCTCTTCCCGTAAAGCCCCGCGCAAGACGGATAGCGCTCATCGCGGCCTCAGTCCCGGAATTGACCATGCGGACCATCTCAACCGAAGGAACAGCCTCTATGATCATTTCCGCAAGCCTGATTTCAGATTCGGTCGGTGCACCGAAACTGGTTCCTTTTTTCAAAGCCGAATTAACAGCCTTTACCACTGCGGGATGCTTGTGCCCGAGGATCATCGGACCCCAGGAGCCGATATAGTCTATATATCCGTTTCCGTCCGCATCATAAACCATACATCCTTCTGCGCGGTCGATAAATACCGGCTCGCAACCTACGGATTTACATGCACGCACAGGGCTGTTGACACCGCCCGGAATCAGTTTCTTCGCTCTCAAAAAAAGCCTGTGAGAATTTTTCCGTTTCATTTTCCGACTGTATCCTTTATATATATCGTTAGTTGAAAATATGATTCTTATATTCGGGAATACATATAAATGATGTAATATATATAGTCAAAAAATATCAGCGCCGGATTTTTTGATTTTTACCATTTACCAATCACTGTTCCTATTTAATATTTATATGGATGCATTAAGATCCCTTAAAAAACTTGCCGCCTTTATTTTATACATACTGGAAAGAAGACCGGATGAATTCGGTCTCGTTCCCGACAATGAGGGTTATGTAAAAATAAAATCTCTTATCCGCGCTGTCAATGAGGAAGAAGGATTTAAATACGTCAGATCTTTCCATATAGATGATATCCTCTCCTCATTGCCCGGCTTTCAGATTGAAATTAAGGATTCTTTAATCCGGGCAAAAAATATCGATACTCTCCCGAAACAGGCCGTGGCCGATAATCCTCCGAAGCTTCTTTATACCTGTGTCAGAAAAAAAGCCTATGTTTTTGTTTTGGAAAAAGGCATCCATCCTGTCGGAAACGAAAGAGTCGTTTTGTCTGCGACAAAGGAGATGGCGGAAAGGATCGGAAAACGTTTTGATCCGTCCCCCGTACTCCTTACGGTGCATTCACAAAAAGCTCTTGATGCAGGAGTTCTCTTTTATTCCGCCGGAGAACTGTTTTGCTCAGACCTTATTCCGCCGGCATGTTTTACCGGTCCGCCTCCCCCGAAACAGAAGGAAGAAGCCAAACAGGCCGAAAAACAAGTTCAATTTTCGCCGAAAAAAACGCCAGGGAGTTATATCCTGAATATCGGAGAGGAAGAAGAGAAAAAAAGAAGGACTCAGCTGCAGAGAAAGAGAAAAGAGGTTGACTGGAAAAAAGAGAGGAAACGCTCCAGCCGGATCAAATATTGATACCTTCGTAAAAAGTCGAAAACCGACGTTTTACGAGTCCATCAATATTGATGATTTTTACAAAGCCGCTAATTTTGATAATTTGAATTGACAACATGATGTGACTATGGTCATATGACCATGCTTACATGATTGTCAGGAGGATCAAAAGATGGAACGTATTATATCGAAATCTCAATTTAAGCCTCGATCTCTTGAATATTTTCGTATGATTGAAGAGAACGGAGAGACGCTGATCATTACAGATCGTGGACGGCCCGTGCTGAAGATCATTCCTTATTCTGCCGATCCTGAACATAGTCTGAAGATTCTGCGTAATTCCGTTCTGAAGTATGATGATCCGACACTACCGGTCGCTCTTGAAGATTGGAAGGCGCTTGAATGATCGTTCTAGATACGCATTCATGGATCTGGTGGGTAAGCAGCCCTGCTTTTCTTTCAGAAACGGCAAAACAGCTTATTGATGAGGCGGTGACGGAAATGAACGTTTTTATTTCCTCCATAAGCGCCTGGGAAGTAGCCGTTCTTGTATCGCGGGGCAGACTGAAACTTACGATGAGCGCAGACGATTGGGTAGCCGCATCCGAAGCTCTTTCATTTGTTGAATTTGTGCCTGTCAACAACAGTATCGCCTTGAAATCAGTTCAATTGCCTGGTCCTCTGCACAATGATCCTGCTGATCGTATAATCATTGCCACAGCCGTTTCCCTTGGTGCGGTTCTTATCACAAAAGACGAAAAAATCAGGAGCTACCCGCATGTTAAAACGGCATGGTAAGAAATAAGAGTTGCAACATTCAGCTAAAACAGGCATAAAAAATTTGACAAGCTTAATTAAAGCTGGTACGAGCATACCCGCTTTTTAAAGCAATAATGAAGCTCCGGGCCGTTAGCTCAACCAGGCAGAGCACCTGACTCTTAATCAGTAGGTTGTTGGTTCGATTCCAACACGGCCCACCAATATAAAAAGGGGTTAACCAGGTTATGGTTAACCCCCTTCTTTTTGCCCGGTCAATTTTTACCGCAATTAATCCCGGATTGCCTCTTTTACATCCCCATCGGCCTTCTTCAAGGTCTTCCTGACATTCTTATCAATGGTCTTTACATCCTTTTTCGCCTTCTTATCGACGGCTTTAAAACCTTTCTTGACCTTCTTGTCCACCGACTTCGTAACCTTCTTCATCCCCCCGTGGACCTCTTTAAAGCCTTCCTTTGCGGTCTCTGCCTCCCCGTCGGCAATGACCATTGAAGGCGCAACAAGCAGACACAATGCCATCAAAATACGAAGTAAACGCATTTCATCCTCCTATCATCATATAAGTGTCAGACGTAATTTAAATGGATGCCCAAGGCTTCCTTACCCTTTGCCTGTACCACCCGAAAGCAGGTTTAAATGACTGAACCGCTCTGTAATTTACAGGATATCCGTGAAACTTCGGAAGTAAAGAGCGTGCACATTCGCTTCCGGTATTTTATCCTGTAATTGAATCCTGGCAGCGGAGCAACTCGAATGACGGTTTCGGGAGTGTCGATTTTTTCGCGGCCTGGCTTAACGCGCTTCGAAGTCCTTCTTCCAGTACAGGATGGTAAAACGGCATTGACAGCATATCCACAGCCCGCGTTCCGTATCCAATCGCCCAGGCAATCAGATGAGCGAGGTGCTCGCCATGAGGCGCGATCAACTCGGCGCCCAAAATCCGGCTGTCTGTTTTACCGGCATAGAGCCGGACCTTGCCCTCGTTCTGTCCCATAATAATAGCCCTTCCCTGGCGTTCGTAGTCCGATTCACCAATGACAAAATCCGTATTTCCCCGGCTCAGTGATTTATAGGATTCTCCGATAACAGCTATATTAGGCTCCGAAAAGGTAATGCCCAGATATACCCGTTTTTGAAAGCATGTTACCTCTTTGGCCATCGCGTTATAGCCGGCGATCCGGCCTTCATCAGCAGCTTCATGCAATACGGGGCGGAGTCCGTTTGCATCTCCGGCGATAAAGACCGGCAGGTTTTCAATCTGAAACGTGTTCTCATTAAACGGAGGAAGACCACGGCCGTCCAGTTTCACTCCGAGATTTTCCAGTCCCAGACCACCTAACGCCGGGCGTCTGCCTACGGCCACCAGCACCCGGTCCACATCCCAGTTTTCATGATCGCAGCCCACGGTGAGTCTGTTGCCGTTCTCACCGATGATCTCGGCGGTTCCGACCCTGATGCTCATTTTTTGCGAAAAGATTTGAAACGCGTAATTCTGA